>JAQICG010000103.1 GCA_027858635.1 Gammaproteobacteria bacterium
TGATCCGCCTGATTATTGCTGATGGCGACCAGAGCGACCAGATGATGGATATGCTGCTGGCGCGCAAACGCGCCGCCGACAGGAAAACGTGGCTGGAGTCGAAGGGCGACCTGGCAGAGATTTAGGAAGCTGTCGGATTCAGGATGAATTGGCTGCGGAAGTGGAAGAGTGGCCTCGCTTCAATCCCTCTAAAGCCGACAGCCTCCTAAGAATTACAGATAAAAATAGTTCGTCCGCGAATAACGCGAAACAGGCAAATAAAACCTTTTGTTTAAGTTTTTGCGTTTGTTACGGATTGTTAATCATTTGAAAGATTTCTTCTCGCTCAAGGAGAAGAAGCTAACAGAAAGCAGTTAAATAAATTATGAGTGAACAGTCGAAAATCGATTTTGAAGGCGTAGAGCAGGAACCCATGTCGGTGTTTACCGAGCGGGCGTATCTAGACTATTCCATGTACGTCATCCTCGATCGCGCTCTGCCGTTTATTGGCGACGGCCTGAAACCGGTGCAGCGGCGCATTGTTTATGCCATGTCGGAGCTGGGTTTGAATGCCACCGCCAAGCACAAAAAATCCGCGCGGACCGTCGGTGATGTGCTGGGTAAATACCATCCCCATGGCGACAGCGCCTGTTACGAAGCCATGGTGCTGATGGCGCAGCCTTTCTCCTACCGTTACCCGCTGGTGGACGGGCAGGGCAACTGGGGCTCGTCGGATGATCCGAAATCATTCGCTGCGATGCGTTACACCGAATCCAAACTAGCCGCCTATGCCGAAGTGCTGCTCTCCGAACTAGGGCAGGGTACGGTGACCTGGCAGCCGAACTTTGACGGCTCTCTGGAAGAGCCGGAAACCCTGCCTGCGCGTCTGCCGAACGTATTGCTCAATGGCGGCACCGGTATTGCCGTGGGTATGGCCACCGATATGCTGCCGCACAATATTCGTGAAGTAGCCAGCGCCTGCATTCGTCTGCTGGAAGAGCCGAAGTGCACGCTGGAAGATTTATGCGAGCATATTCAGGGGCCGGATTTTCCCACCGAAGCTGAAATTATTACCGCACGCGCCGACATCATCGAAACCTATCGCACTGGCCATGGCAGCGTTCGCCAACGTGCGCGTTACGAAAAAGAAGATGGCGCCGTTATCGTCACCGCGCTGCCCTATCGGGTTTCCGGCAACAAGGTGCTGGAACAGATTGCGCAGCAGATGATCGCGAAGAAACTGCCGATGGTGGAAGATCTGCGCGACGAATCCGACCATGAAAATCCCACCCGTTTGGTGATTGTGCCGCGTTCAAATCGCGTCAATGTCGACGAATTAATGGGACACCTGTTCGCCACCACCGATCTGGAATCAAGTTACCGGGTCAACATGAACATGATCGGCATCAATGGCCGGCCTCAGGTCAAAGACCTGAGAATGATCCTGGAGGAGTGGCTCAAGTTCCGTACAGTCACCGTGCGTCGTCGCCTGCAATGGCGTCTGGATAAGGTTAACAGCCGCCTGCATATTCTTGACGGCTTGCTGATCGCCTTTCTGAACATTGATGAAGTCATCGCCATCATTCGTGAACACGACAAACCCAAACCGGTGTTGATGACACGTTTTGGAATCTCGGACATACAGGCTGAAGCCATCCTCGAGTTGAAGCTGCGCCATCTGGCCAAGCTTGAAGAGATGAAGATTCGCGGTGAGCAGGATGCGCTGGCGGAAGAGCGCGACTATCTGGAAAAGATTCTGGCTTCGGCCACGCGTCTGAAGACCCTGATTCGAAAAGAGATTCAGAGCGACGCCAAAAAATACGGTGATGATCGACGCTCACCCATTGTTGCGCGGGAGGCTGCGCAGGCAATCGATGAAAGCACGCTCATTGCCAGCGATCCAGTTACCGTGGTGCTCTCATCCATGGGCTGGGCGCGTGCCGCCAAGGGCCATGATATCGATCCCACAAAGCTCAATTATAAATCGGGTGATCACTTTCTGGCAGCCGCTTCGGGACGGAGCAATCAGATGGCGGTGTTCCTGGACTCCACCGGGCGTGCCTACACCTTGCCCGCCCACAAACTGCCTTCAGCGCGCGGCCAGGGTGATCCTCTCAGCAGCTATTTCACGCCGCCGGCCGGTGCTAACTTTGTTTCCGTAATCATGGGGCAGGCCGATGATCTTTATCTGCTGTGCAGTTCCTTCGGTTATGGTTTTGTCACCAAAATGGCGGATTTACAGTCCCGCACAAAATCGGGCAAGGCCGTGCTTAATGTCGCCAAAGGCGCGAAAGTGCTGACGCCGGTTAAAGTGCGCGATCTTGAAAATGAACAGATTGTAGTGGTGAGTTCGGAAGGGTATCTGCTGCTCACGCCGCTGGAACAGTTGCCGCAAATGGCGCGTGGCAAGGGCAATAAGATCATCAATATCCCGAGCAAGAAACTCAGTGCCGGTGAAGAAGCGGTAATCGCCGCTACACTGTTGCGCCCCGATGATAAGCTGGTGGTGCATTCGGGTTAAAAACATAAAACCATGAAACCCTCGGAGCTGGAAGTTTATTCCGGTGAGCGGGGGCGACGCGGACTTAAGTTGCCTCAGGGTTACAGGGATGTGGAATCACTGGTAGTCGAATATAAAAAAGTGAAAGAAGAGGGCTGAGTTTCTATGCAGCTGTTATAGC
>JAQICG010000156.1 GCA_027858635.1 Gammaproteobacteria bacterium
ACGATGCTGAAAAGATAGTTGGCAGTTGGCAGTTGGCAGTTGGCAGAAAAAGCATAGGCTGCCTGGCAGAATATGAAAATTTGTCGATTTCCCCCTCTCCCGCTGGGAGAGGGCTAAGGTGAGGGGGCTTATAAAAAGCACATATAATGTTTGTGAGTTGGCAGCAAAATTTAAAAGTTAGTCCGCGAAGAACGCCAAAAAAACAAACGTTGTATTATTGTTTTGCTCTTTTCGCGTCCCTGGCGTTTTTCGCGGATTAAAGCCTTTTTTCTCTGCGCCTCTGCGAACCACTGTTTTTTAACCAGTGGTAAAATCAGGCAATACGCGCCTCCGACAGGCCAGCGCCTAAAAAAAGCATGCAAAAAACCCCACAAACCGTTAGAATACGCGTCCCTTCTGACTTTTGCTCATATTCTCACCGAACACGGGCAATCAGGAAATACCCGATAACCCTTTGTTTTCTATCCCACAGGTTCTGAATATATGACTACCGATACAGTCACCACCTTTGATCAGTTGGCGCTGAGCAAACCCATTTTAAAAGCCCTGGACGACGTGGGTTATGAAACCCCTTCTCCGATTCAGGCAGAAACAATCCCATTACTACTGGACGGCAGGGACATCATTGGCCAGGCCCAGACCGGAACCGGTAAAACCGCCGCATTTGCCCTGCCCCTGCTCTCTAAACTCGATTTAAAGCAGAAAGATCCGCAGATTATGGTACTGGCGCCCACCCGCGAGCTGGCCATTCAGGTGGCGGAAGCCTTCCAGAAATATGCCAAGCACATGGTGGGCTTCCATGTATTGCCCATCTACGGTGGTCAGGACTACCGTGGACAATTGCGCTCGCTGGAGCGCGGTACACATGTTGTAGTCGGCACTCCCGGTCGAGTCATGGATCACATGCGTCGCGGTACGTTAAAGCTGGGCAAGCTCAGCGCACTGGTGCTGGATGAAGCCGATGAGATGTTGCGCATGGGCTTCATCGACGACGTGGAATGGATACTTGAGCAGACACCGAAAACCCGGCAAATCGCGCTGTTCTCGGCCACCATGCCGCAGCAGATTCGCCGCATTGCCACCAAATATCTCAACAATCCTGAACAGATCACCATCAAGAATAAAACCGCGACGGTCGACACCATTCGTCAGCGTTACTGGATGGTCAGCGGCGTGCACAAACTGGATGCCCTCACCCGTATTCTCGAGGCTGAAAACTTTGACGGCATGATTATCTTCGTGCGCACCAAAATCGCTACCGCAGAGCTGGCTGAAAAACTCGCAGCCCGCGGTTATTCTGCTGCCGCCCTCAATGGTGATATTCAGCAGAATCAGCGTGAGCGCACCATCACCCAACTGAAAAACGGCAAGCTGGATATCATTGTCGCCACCGATGTCGCCGCCCGCGGTCTTGATGTCGAACGCATCAGCCATGTGGTCAATTACGATATTCCTCATGACACCGAATCCTATGTTCATCGTATCGGTCGCACCGGTCGTGCCGGTCGAAAGGGCGATGCGATTTTGTTTGTGGCACCGCGTGAAAAACGTCTGCTCAGCGCCATTGAAAATGCCACTCGACAGAAAATCGAGATGATGGAGCTGCCCTCAACCGAACTGATCAATGACAAACGCATTGCCGATTTCAAGCAACGCATCAGCGATGCACTGGCCACCGAAGATTTCGGTCTGTTTCCTCAAATGATTGAAGAATATCAGCAGGAGCATAACGTGCCTGCAATAGAGATTGCCGCAGCCCTCGCCATACTGTTGCAGGGTGATACCCCGCTGCTGCTTCAGAACAAACCTCAGGGCAAGGCAAGTCAGAAACGCGGCGACAACGCCTGGAGCAAAGACGAGCGTCCGCAACGCGAGAAACCAGCCCGCACGCCTAGAAAAGACTCACCACTCGAAGAAGGCATGCAACGTTACCGCATCGAAGTCGGACATAGCCATGATGTGATGCCCGGCAACATCGTTGGTGCAATCGCCAACGAAGCCAACATCGACAGCAAGTTCATCGGTCGTATCAGCATTCACGATGATCACAGTCTGGTTGATTTACCCAAAGACATGCCCGATGAATTATTGAGAGACCTGAAAAAAGCTCGAGTGGCCGGTCAACAGCTGAACATTGCAGTATTCGACAAAGACAGCAATCCTACGAGTTCGGAGAAACGCGGCGCGGGCAAAGGCAAGCCCAAGGACAAATTGAAAATCAAGGCCCGAAAGAGCATCAAGAAAAAAGCGCGGAAAAGTAAAACTGAATAATTAGCGCGATCAAGTCAGGCAGCCGTTACCTGCTGCCTGATTTAGCATTAATCCAGGCCGGAAGACAAATCGTCTTCGGCTTTTTTATGTATAAATATTGAAGGGTGATTAGCAGACAAAAATCGACGTCCGCGAAAGACGTGAAAACGACAAAAACCAAATGATTTAAAAGATTTTTTTGCGTCCTTGGCGTTTTTCGCAGACCAAAAATTTGTTCTTAGGGGTTCGTGCCTCTCCCCAGCCTACTCAAAATAATCGCGGGGCATTGAATCAAAGTTATAAACAGAACCACCGTGCTGCTCGGCAAATAACTCTGCCTTTGCCTTTGTCGAGAAAGGTACTGCTTCCGGCGCGCCCATGCCACCGGCGCGGTCGCTGTTAATCACGTACCAGGCTTTTTCGGCTTCAATCCAGTTGTCGATCCCGGGGTTGTCCCAGTCGGCATCGGTCATATCATTGACATAAATAGCAACGATATTTTTAGGTTCTTCCGGTGATAACGTAAATGCGATCGTGTCACGCACTGAAGTAAACCATATTGCTTCCGGCTGGTCGCTAAGAATAATATGGCCTTTGGGTCCACTGTGAGCGACAACAGTCATCAGGCAATAATAACCACTGGCTTCACGTGTCAGTGTCTGTGGTGGCGGTGCTTCTACTTCCGGTGTTTTATCACAAGCGCTTAATAATAAAGCCAGCATTAGCATTGTTATTTTATACATAATGTTCACATCACAATTTATTAAAAATTATAAAACCAAATAAATATTAAAAAAATCAGGAATTGTTCTGGCTGCACTTACAGCTCTCGACGCTGAAACACTAGCAGCGTAGCTACCAACGGCACGATCACCCATAGCAGCATGACAGCGAGAAGAAGCGTAGCGCTCAAACCTGCGCCGCTGGCAACGCCGGCAATGCCTGCTGCCTGACTCACGCCTTCGAACAAACTAAGATTGAAAATACGGTAGGTATCCGTTGGGCTAATCAGCATTAAGGCTGAAAATAACTGCTGACCGATCACCTGACCTTCGTCGAGCAACAGTGCACCAAACAGGATTAAATCGTACAGGACTACAAACACCAGCCATAAACCGATCGCCGCACCAGCTGCTGTTGCCCTTTCTTTTACCAGCACGCTCACCAGATAGCCCAATGCGATAAATATGGCCCCCAAAAGCAGAGAGCTCGCCATCAGACTGACGTAAGCCTGCCAGCCTTCAGTAATACCTTCATTCATTAAAATCATGATGACAATAGCGCCGCCGTAACCTGCAAAAATAGCGATAAACAGAATACTGAGGTGCCCCAGAAACTTGCCTATAATCACCTGCCATCGCCTCACCGGATAGGTAAGCAGCAGCATCATGGTGCCGCGCTCAAACTCGCC
>JAQICG010000003.1 GCA_027858635.1 Gammaproteobacteria bacterium
CTTCAGGAACGCAGCATCCACAATAACGCTATATCCAGCCGCAATCACCTGCGAGGCGAGTTCGAGTAGCTTTGCATAGGTTTGCTGTGTTGCCTGCGGCGAGTATATGCCGGCATCGATTTTATCTGACGTCTGTTCGTTCATGGATTTTTCGGATAATGGTACGGAAAACAGGCGTTTGCGTTCTACATCAGAGCGGATACGTATCAGTCCCATGGCATCGACCAGTTGCTGCGAGACTGTACTTTTCCCCGACGCGGACATGCCGCGCATGATAATCAGTTTCGGGCTTGTTGGCTGTGTATAGTTGCCGGCCAGTCTCAGATATGACTCAAAATCTGCAAGTGTGTTCTGCTTTTCATCGGCCTTGATGTTTTCCTGGG
Source organism: Gammaproteobacteria bacterium (assembly GCA_027858635.1). GTDB lineage: Bacteria > Pseudomonadota > Gammaproteobacteria > SZUA-229 > SZUA-229 > LH-M37. Next base: position 384 of record JAQICG010000003.1, read on the forward strand.
AGAGACGCAAGGCGGCGACCTTGGCGCGAACCATAGCCCGATAACAAAGATAAAACGGCAGCACCCCAAGCCCTGCATAATCACCGCTAAGCTGTAAATAGCTGTTGAGAAAACGGTTCGCCAGCGAGGGCTGTTTGCGCGCCTGCAGATCCATGATTAAAAATGCCACTTCACTGATGACATCAATCCAGCGTAGATGCGCATTAAACTCGATACAGTCGAAGGCCATCGGCCCGCTCTCCAGCCACAACATGTTGCGCAAATGCATGTCGCCATGACATTCACGAACAAAACCGTTCTGTTTACGTTGCCGGAAAACCGGTTTCAGTTCATCAAAAGTACACTCACTCCATGTTTCCAGCGCGGCCAGTGCATCGGCATACGGCGTGGTGTCCAGATGTTCTCGTATCTGGCAAATGTTTTCGTTCACCGGCTGATAAATGACTGCGTTATCGCCGTAGTCCATGGTGTCATCGGCAATGTCGATATGCTGATGAAACTCAGCGACCATCTGCGCGATGGCATCCATGTGCTCAGCCTCAAGCTCACCCGCCGCCAGCCTGTGGTCGAGCTGAGCGGATTGCGGGAACTGCGTCATTTTTACCGCGTATTCCAGAGCCTCTCCCCTGTCGGCAATCCTCGGTTGCTCCACTGTGCCGGAAATTGACACCACTTCAAGATAGATGGCGGGTGCCAGCCGGCGGTTCAGGCGCAGTTCCTGTTTGCAGAAGTGATGCCTTTTTTCCAGTGTGGAAAAATCCAGAAAACCAAAGTCCACCGGCTTTTTTAGCTTGTAGACATAATCGCCTGTGAGTATGACCCAGGATATGTGGGTTTCGATGAGTTCGATGTTTTTAACCGGATGGTTGTAAACCTCCGCATGAAGCATGGTGGTGATATCAAATTTCATTATTGATTAAACCGGCAAGCGACGAGAAAGTATTCATCTTAACCCCGCATCGGGCGGTAATGACAGTGGCCACTTCAAATTATGTCAAAGACTTGCAAATGGCCGGAATCCAGTTTCTGCAAGAGATTAGCCGGCAATAATCGCAATCTACCGACGAGCAGCGGTATAATTCCCGGACTTCCTAATAATACGGTAATCCCCATGAAACTACTGATACGCAACCTTGCTCGCAGCACCACAGAAGATGAGCTACGCAAAATTTTTGAGGTCTACGGCACGGTGCAGTCCTGTGACCTGGTCCTGGACAAGGAAACCGGTGAGTCCAAAGGCTTTGGCTTCATCGAGATGCCCAATCAGGGCGATGCCAAGGCGGCCATGAAACGCATTAACGGCGAGGATGTAGCAGGCAGCAAAGTGCGGGTCAAAAAGGCTGAGTCCAAATCGGATGCGCCAATTGCAGCGGATACAGCTGCGGCGAGCCAGGCCGAGCCGGATAAAAACGAATCCAGGAAGGCCGGGAAAGTAGAGCCCGGTGAGTCGGTGTGGAACAGGCCAAAAAAGAAAATGTATGATGGCAAAAAAGGCAAAGGCCGGGGCAAAGGTCGCGGTGCCAGATCATAACCGCAGAGCCCCGAATCAGGACCCACTGCACGGGGTGACACTGAAGCGAGTGCGTACACGCCGGGTGGAAAAATATTGCTGGGAAGAGCTGGGGAATCGCATCAACTTCAATTGCTT
>JAQICG010000207.1 GCA_027858635.1 Gammaproteobacteria bacterium
GCAAAACATCCACATCGTTCAAGGCCGTGGCGATAACACGTTGTTCCTCTATCGTTTGAGGAAGTGCTAACGGGACTTCACTGACGGTCGTTAGATTGATCCCTGCCTTTGCCCCTTGATCAGTAATTGCTCGGAAATGTTTCTGCCCTTGCCCAACGGCAAGAAATAAGGCCACGAATTTTGGACAAACTACGTCTTTGGGTAGTCTGACGAGAGCAATGTGCTGATTGATGTATGAAGGTAACGGAGTGAACTCGTCGACATAGGAAATTATCCCTATGTCTGCGGTGATTGAGACAAGCACGTCACCTTCATTTAGGCCCGTTCTAATCCCCTCTTGCCCTGCGTTAACCACAGAAACAAAACGGACATCGGTAAGATCAAGATGAATGCTCTCGCGACTCATGTTTGTAATTCTTACAAATAAATCACCGTATTTGCTGTAATACTGGGCCCAGCCACGTGAACCGCTAGTCACAAAAGGCTCTAAAGCACCAATCGTTGTATCATCCCAATCCGACGGAATCACCCCCACCTCAGTTTGCTTATACCCGACAGGCACACCCGGCTTCGCCGCCTGCAAGTCATACCTCGCTGACACTTCGCGCACTTCCATCACTTCGCTACTTACGCCCATATCGCCCCCATCTTTTGCAGGTGCTTATCCACCCGGGCGGACAGCTCGGTGACTTCATCTACCAGTTGCGGCAGCGGCGTGGCATAGCGTTCGGCCAGTTGGCGAATGCGCCCCGTGAGGGTTTGCGAGACGCGATCCAGTTCGCCCTGCACGGCGGTGGCGAGGGCGGTGAGCCATTTGTCGTCCACCACCAGGGCTTTGATCTCGTCCGCGCTGAGCTTGGCGTAGTGGTCGTGCGCCAGCTGGTCGAGTTCGGCATCGGCGGTTTTGATGTGGCTTTTCAGGTTGCTTTGCTGCTGCTCGAGCTTGCTCCACTGTTTGAGCGCTTTGGCTTCTTCGGCGTAATCAGCATTGCCCTTTATCTCTTTCAGACGTTTTTTTACTTCGCCCTTGTTGATTTTATCCAGCTCGGCAAAGGCGCCGTCTTCGCCGCTGTGTTCTTCTTCCAGTTCGGTCATGGAGGCAATGGCGGATTCCAGCTCGGCTTGCAGCGCATCCAGCGCGGCCTGTTGTTTGGCGAAGTAGCGGGCGACGATATAACGCTTGGGAATCAGGTCGCAGGCCCAGCCTTTGTCTTTCATTTCGCCTTTTTTCTTGCCAGCTTTGATTTCTTCCAGCACTCGCTGGGGTTTGGCGACCCAGCCGTCGGCGGCAATCAGGTAGGCGTCGTCTTGCAGGGTTTCGGCCCAGTAGTCCATCAGGTGCTGGTACATGTCGTAGGCATCCAGCAGCGGTGCGCTGCGAAAGGCTTCGAGCAGGTTTTCTCCAACGGTGGTGATCAATTCTTTAGGCAGGCCATCCACATCAAAGGCTTTGAGCAGTGGGGTGTTGGCAGTTTGCCAGTGAGCAAAGCTGCGGGTGACAGCGGTTTTGAATTTGGTGAATTCTTTGTGATTCAAAATAGCAGCTTTGACCTCGGCTATGGGCACGCGCAGTTGGCTGTAACCGGGGCGACCGGCGTTTTCAAACAAGGCGGCGCGCATGGCAGGCATGACCTGCCAATAGGCGTTGAGGGCGTCAAGGTCGCGTTCGGGAATACCGCCGCGCAGGTGGCCGTCGATATTCTGAATGTCTTCGGGTGCAGTGCCGTCGATATAGCGTGGCAGGTTGAGGTTGTAGTCATTTTTCGCATCAGCGATTTCATCAAAAGGCACCATGCGCGCATAGCGCGGGGTATCGGCCTGCTTATTAAAAATATCGACGATGCGGTGAATATCCTGTTCGCGCAGGCGGTTTTTGTTGCCGTCTTTGATAAAGCCTCTGGAGCCGTCGATCATAAACACGCCCTTGCGGGCAGCGGCGTTTTCCTTATCCAGCACCAGAATACAGGCGGGAATACCGGTGCCGTAAAACAGGTTGGCGGGCAGGCCGATAATGCCTTTGAGGTAGCCGGAGCGCACCAGCTTCTGGCGAATCACCGCTTCGGCATTGCCGCGAAAAAGCACCCCGTGGGGCAGAATGCAGGCGGCTTTGCCGGTGCTGTTTTTCATCGAGCGGATGATATGTAAAAGGTAGGCGTAATCGCCCTGCTTGGCGGGCGGCTCACCCCAGGCAAAACGCTGATACAGATCGTTGCCGGGTGTGAGGCCGGTGCTCCAGCTTTTGTCGGAAAACGGCGGATTGGCTACCACATAATCGTAGGTGCGTAGCTGTTCGCCATCCTTGAACTTGGGGCTGCTGAGGGTATTGCCGCTGAGAATACTGGCGGTGGGAAAGTCGTGCAGGATCATGTTCATGCGGGCGAGACCGGCGGTGGTCACGTCCTTTTCCTGCCCTTCCAGAGTAATGTGCGTGCCTGCCTCGGCGGCGACTTTCAACAACAGCGAGCCGGAACCGCAGGTGGGGTCATAAGCGGTGGTGGCGGCCACGGCGGTTTTTGGCGAAATGCCAATTACCTGTGAAATCACCCGGCTGACTTCCGATGGTGTGTAGAACTGGCCCTTACTTTTGCCACTTTCGGTGGCGAAGTGGCGCATCAGGTATTCGTAGGCATCACCCAGAATATCGTCGTGGTCGGCGCGATTTTTGGAGAAATTCAGCTCCGGTTTTTGAAAGATGCTGATCAGGTTGGTGAGTTTGTCCACCTTGTCCTTGCC
>JAQICG010000130.1 GCA_027858635.1 Gammaproteobacteria bacterium
ATTGAGCGCTTTTTCATGCATAGGCTTATTCTAACTCATCGTTTATTAAAATAGAGGGTTTTTAAACCCCCTTTTTCAGTCAAGTATTTTAAGCTTTTCTGGTTCCGTATTCGTACGGACCCCAGCCTTCTTCAATCGTAGGCACAGCTTCCCAGTTACCATGCGCTAAAGGTGGCGAAGTTGTTGTCCACTCAAGTGAGCGTGAACCCCATGGATTGTTGCCTGCTTTTTCACCTCTAAACATACCGTGTATCCAGTTGATTAGAATAACGATGAAACCAACTGCGATGATGGCCGCGCCGACCGTCATGACTACATGGTACGACTCTGCGGCCGGGAACTGTGCATAATCCCAGTAGCGGCGAGGCATGCCGGTGGTAACGCCCACGATCATCATCGGGAAGAAGACGGTGTTTACACCGATAAATGATAACCAGAAACCAATTTTACCCACGGTTTCGTTGAACATTCTACCGGTGAACTTTGGATACAGGTAGTAGACGCCGCCAAAGATGGAGAAAGTACCCGCCACCGCCATCACATAATGGAAGTGACCGATGATGAAGTAGGTATCGGAGACGTGTAGATCCAGTGACACAAGTGCCAGTGGAATACCGGTCAAGCCACCGATCAGCATCAGAAAGATCACCGAGAGCCCGTAAAGCATGGGCGTTTTGAAACTGATCGAACCTTTGTACAGCGTACCGACCAGGCTGATGAACAACAGGCCAACGGGGACACTGATCATTAATGTCGTGATCATCTGACCGACACGAATCCAGTCGGGCATACCGGTGACATAAAGGTGGTGAATCCAGACCTCACCGGCCAGCAGGACGATACCGCCTACCCCGCCATAAATCGCCGCTTTGTAGTTGAAGATACGGTTACGCGCAAAGGTTGCCACAATATCAAAAACGATGCCAATGAACGGCAGGAAGATGACGTATACCGCTGGATGTGAATAGAACCAGAATAGATTCTGATAGATCAGCACATCGCCGCCCGCAGAGGGGTCGAAGAAATGTGTGCCCACATATTTATCCAGCATAATCATGGTGACCGCAGTACCCAGTACCGGGACGAAAATAAGCTGCAGGATAAATGCGCCGTAGGTACACCATGTAAAGACATTTAACTGGTTCCAGCCGATGCCCGGTGCGCGCATAAAGGTAATGGTGGTGAGGAAGTTAACGCCACCCAGGATTGAGGCAAAGCCCAGAAGTAATACCGTGAAGGTATACAGGGCGGTGTTGCCCGGTGTCAGCACGGAGTATGGCGGGTAACCTGTCCACATAACGTCGGGAGGATTAGGCACTACAAACGTCATCAGGGCTAAAATGATGCCCATGTAGAACAGCCATACGCTCAGCGCATTAACGCGCGGGAAGGCAACGTCGCGTGCGCCAATTTGCAGAGGAATAAGGTAGTTAGCGAGGAAACCCGTGAGCGCAGGAATCTGGAAGCCCAAAATCATTGCTGCACCATGGAAATACAACCAGACGTTATAATCATTAGGATTAGTGGTTATGGTTGGCCCTATTGCGCTGAGCTCTGCACGCATTAACAGAGCCATACAACCTGCCAGTGCGAATGCCGCAAGTGATCCTATAAGATATAGCAAGCCGATTTTTTTATGATCGGTTGTAAATATCCAGTCTTTTAATACATACATCATTTCAAGAGTTCCCCTTGGAATATATTATTCTTATTAGTTAGTTTGAAGCTAAATTCTGTTCCAGATTCTCAGCTTCAGCTTTATACCAGGCAGTGAATTCATCTTCAGGCATGGCGATAATCTTGCCTGCCATGCGCGAATGCAATAATCCACAGTACTCAGCACAGGTAACTACATGCTCACCCGGCTCTTTCGGGTGGAACCAGAGGTAAGTGACTCGACCGGGCATGGAATCTTCCTTAATTCTAAAATCAGGGATGTAGTGACTATGCAAAGTGTCACGACTGGTCATTCTCAGCACTATAGGCGTACCTGCAGGCACGCGTAATTCATTGTAAGTTTTAACGCCGTTAGGATAGGTGTAATCCCAGCTCCACATGGCCGATTCCAGTTTTATCTCCATGCTGTTTTCGGGCACGTTACGGTAATCGTTGTACAGCTCCCAGCCTTTAGCCGCCATATATAGATCATCGGCAATGAATAAAAATACCGGGATAACCGACCAGCCAATAGCACTGAGAACCGTCATGGGTTTTTGTGAACCTTCATCATCACTGCTGCGACGACGATACTTGATCATAAAATACACCAGAATAAAGGCGAAAATGGCACCGATAATAGTGATGTCAACCATGACTTCGTACCACAGATCATCAAAGCCTTTGACCGGGTCAGCAATTTCATTTGCGTAACCGATTGCCGGCATAAGGCCGGCGATTAAACCCATTAGGGATGATGTCAGGCTTAAGCCTTTCATACCGAGCTTGTGCATGTTTTTCTACTCCTGGTTTTTCTTCTTATTAATCTTGACTCTAAATGCAAAGAGCGTAATAAAAATGCCTGTTAGCAGGGAGGCAACGCCTGCCAGCAGTGGTATGTTTAACGTGTATTTACCTTCTTCAAAATTATAGCTAAAGCAAACGCCTGCCAGAATATCGATTATTCGTCCGGCCTGAGAAATATTTTCCCAGTCAGCATCAACCAGGGCCAGATTTAAATCCTTAACCGTGAACTCAGCGCCGGTCAAATAACGCGCAACACGTCCCTTCGGTGTCACAAATATAAACGCATTAGGATGTACAAATACTTTGTCTCTTGATGACCAGAAGTAGCGTATCCCTACACTTTCGGTAAGACGTTTAATGTCTTCCGGGTTTTTCATTACTGAAAGCGTCCAGCGGTCTTTCAGGTTTTCGGGCACCCCTACTTTGTGATGACTGAAGTGGCCTAGTGATTCAATAGTATCTTCTTTGTCAAAAGATATTGTTAATGCCCGGTAATCACGATCCGGTTCGCTTGCTTTTAATTCGGTTAAGCGCTGCGCCAGATATTTGTTTAATACTTCGCATATGCCATCACAGGTGTAGTAGGAAAACAGCAGTATCAGCGGTTTTCCCATCTGTTCACCCAGGGTAAATTCATTACCCTTCTCATCCAGCAGCACAAAATCTTTGTCCAGAGGCGTACCGAGAAATTTCGCTTCATCGATACGGACTACGTTGGGGTCCAGCGTCGACTCTACATTGCCATCGTTAACCGCATTTGCCTGCGCCGATATCAATAGACAGGCTGTAAACAACAGTACCTGTTTAAGATAAAGAGCGGGTTTCACAATGAGCTAAAGTTCAAGCGGTGCATCTAAAGTCTCTAACAAACCTCTACCAGAAGTACATTTGTGAAACAACAAAGAACCAGATGATGTCGACAAAATGCCAGTACAGTGAGCCTGTTCTAACCACTACATGGTTAATGGTGCCGTATAACGCAGGTATTAATATCACTATAAATATACCCAGGCCAACAATTACGTGCGACGCGTGTAGACCTGTTATGGTGAAAAATACAGAGCTATAAATATTTGTTGAAATCGTGAAATTCTGGTGGAACAGATGGTTCCATTCGTACATGGACATGGAGAGGAAGATAAGGCCCAGTGCCATGGTTACCAGCAGTAGTTTTCTAAAAACAAGTACATTGCCTTTTTCCAGCGCTTCTTCTGCATAATGGATGGTGAAGCTCGAAGAAAGCAATATTGCGGTCATGATGAGAGGCAATAATGATGGCATATCAACGGTGCCTTCAGGCGGCCACTCAGGTGCGCTCAGGCGCATTATCCAGTAAGTGGCAAAAGTCGGCAGGAAGATCAAAGCTTCAGCGAGAATAAACCAGCCCATCGCGCCAAAGCCGAGTCCGCGCATCTCCGGGAATTCCGCCCCGCCTATGGCTTCACGTGCCCATCCGATAATTCCGATGATGATAAGTGGTGCGCCCACGCCGATACTAAGGACAGCACTAAAAGGCTGGTTATATTCAAAGTTAAACATGAAAGCAAGCGGTATAAAAAATAGAATGCCGATGCTGATGACCAGGGGCCAGGGGGTGGTGGGTGCCCCGTGGGCCTGTGCTGCATGATCACTCATGTTCCGAAATCCTCAGAAAAATATTAATTATTATTTTGTTTTTATATCAGCACTGGCTGTGCCTACTGAGCTTTCAGGCTGTTGAAGTAAGCGGCGACATTGGCTATGCCTTTAGCATCCAATGATTGCGCCATCGGTGTCATCAGATTATTTTTTCTATTGCCGTTCTGGAAAGCGATGAGCTGGTTTTCGATGTATTTGATGTTCTGACCGGCGAGATTCGGCCATTCGGGATTAACTGCATGACCATCAGCCCCGTGGCAACCGGCACAGACGGCTGCTTTTTCTTTACCGGCTTCAATGTCAGCGGCATAACTGCTATTAAAGGTAATCAGTGCGCAGAATATTCCTAATAATGTTGCTTTATACACTCTAATATCTCCAATTATTGTTATTGATTATCTGGAGTGACTCGTCTGAGGATTT
>JAQICG010000081.1 GCA_027858635.1 Gammaproteobacteria bacterium
TGTTTTTTTGTCCTGTTCGCGTCCTTCGCGTATTTCGCGGATAAAGTCTTTGCCTTCATCTGTGTGTATCTGTGGACTGAAAAAGAAGTTGGCATTTCCCACTACCCGGTCATACCGGCGTATTTTTGGCCGGAGTAGTGGTGCATGGATGCACCGTTAACGAATCTAGGGACGAAATCCATGTTGATCGTACGACGTAATGTTTAAGGCGGCTGCTGACCTGTAAAAATGTAGCTCACTGAACCGTGGATGCCGGCCTAAAACATGCCGGCATGACGGGGAGGTGGGTGCCATTTTTTTGGCGGCTTTCGCGGACAGTATTTTTTATTTTATCCGCCAGCAAAACCACCGACTCAACTCAGTGCTCGCCTTTGGTTCGCATTAATCCGGCCAGCCGGTTGCCCTGCTTCTGCGGCCCGCCACGCGGGAACAGCTGATGCAGATATGGGCTACTGCCCTTGTCTTTACCCCACTGTTGACGAAAATGTTTGATCATGTCCCGCACACTGGCCTGAACCCCGTGCGTTTCATACCAGTGACGCTGGAAACGTATGACTTCCCAGTGCTCGCTATTGAGTTGCAGATTTTCTTCTTCAGCCTGCCGGCGTACAAACTCTTCACTCCAGTCACTCGGGTCAACCAGATAGCCTTCGCTGTCGGTTAACACTTCTCGACCATCAACCATAATTCGACGCGTGGTCATGTTGGGATAGGCATTACTGCCACTGGTTTGATTGTTAGCGGCACCTTCTGAGCTGTGGCTTGATTCGGTTAGACTCCACAGATCAATCTCAATCTCACCCTCCAGTCGCCCCTCATAGCGCACCATTCCGGAGACCAGAATCTTGCCGCTGCTCGGGGGGATATCGAAACAGACCTTGCCGGAGCGATCGGTCGCTACCGGCCCGATATGTCTGTTGTCCTCATCCAGTATCAATTCCACTGGCGTACGCTTTAACGGCTGGTGACTGAATTTCATTACCACGTTTACACAGACCATAATTATTTAACCCTCGTTGTCTGATTTAAAATGATCGAAAAATACCCGAACCAGATCAGATCGGGTGATCAGGCCAACGACGTGACGCGCTTCATCACAGACCACAAGACGCCTGATCGTATGCTGCTTCATCACCTCCAGTGCCTGATGCAGCGTTTGCTGTGGCGAGACGGTGATGACCTTGCTCACCATAAGATCGGCGACCTCCCCCTCCAGCTCACGCACTTCTACATGATGGCTGAACATATTTTCCAGCGCTTTCCACACATTATGGTCGGGCTGTCGCGAGGGCATGCCCAGCTCATGTAAGAAATCGGCTTCAGTAATAATGCCCACCAGTCGATTGTCTTTATCGACCACCGGCAGACCGCTAATTTTCAGCGTCACAAGTAGATGAGCCGCTTCCGAGAGAGAGCAATCGGCCTGCACAGTTGTTACCGGTTGCATCATTATCTTCTCTACCAGCACGCTCTCCGATTTGCGTATGCGGGCATACCTTTCCGCCGCATGGTAAAGCTGCATAAGGTCATCCACCGAGACATCGATATAAGTGCCCTGCTCCTGCAACGCCATGGCGAAATCATTCGGCTGTAATTTATGTACGTCTTCTTCACTCATACCCTACTCCTGTTGTTGATTGCTGCAAAATGCAGTGCTACCGGCTTCAACTGGCTAATTTCGGAAACCTTTAAGCAGTTCGGTCAGCTTATTTTCTCTGGCCAGATGGTATATCTCCTCCAGATCTTCTCGACTGATATCAACCGTACTCTTCATCTCCTGAAGCGCTGTTTCCAGATCGTCCTCGCTCAGATTATTAGGTGTGGTTTCGGCCACTTCCGGCTTGTCGGCAGGTCGAGCCGCCAGCGCAGCCGGGTAACGGCGCCAGTGAAAGGCGTAGTTAAATGCCATCGCGATCAGCACAATGACCGCCGCATTGATCAATATCGGAGTGAGCACATAGTGAAAACCCAGCGCCTGTATATTCTCTCCACCGATGACAGCGGTCAGCGCAGTGGCCCCACCTGGCGGATGGATACAGCGCAGATAATGCATGGAGCCTATAGCCGCCGCCACGGCAACCGCCGCTGCCACTACCGATATCGGAATCCAGCGAGCGCAGGCCACGCCGATAACGGCAGAGATCAGGTGCCCGCCGACCACGGCCCAGGGCTGCGATAGCGGTCCGTGAGGAACCGCAAACACCAGCACCGCCGTAGCGCCCATTGAAGCCACCACCCAGGCCGCCTCCTGCTCACCCAGAAAGTACTGACTGACCAGAATGATACCCAGAATACCGAACAGCCCACCGAGCGCGGAAACCCATTTTTCAAGATGTCCGGTCTTATTACTCTCGAAGCCAATAAAGTGTTTGAAGTTCATAATTGTATTGTCAGATAATTTTATGGTTGCAGTATATTAGCTTCTTTTGATATTAGGCAAACGATTTATACTGGACATTAGTATCGAAATATCCGATATTAACGCCATGGACATGAATCAGGTCAAAACATTTCTCGCAGTCGCCGCCAACGGCAGCTTTCTTGAAGCCGCCACGCGACTGCACGTCACCCAGTCTACCGTCAGCAACCGCATTCAGTTGCTGGAGGCCTATCTGGGTGCCAGCCTTTTTGTGCGCAACCGCTCCGGTGCCACCCTCACCCCTGCCGGCAAACGCTTTGTGCATCACGCCAAAGCGTTTATTCTGACACTGGATCAGGCGCGCCACGATGTCGGCCTGCCCAGCCGTTATCGAGCCAGTATTACCATCGGCGCCAGAATCGCTTTATGGGAGATCTTTCTGCCTCACTGGGTCGGGGAAATGCGCCGCAGCTCGCCGGATATTTCGATTCGCAGTGAAATTGGTTTTGAGGAAGATCTGATGCGCCGCATCATCGAAGGCACCATGGACGTGGCGCTGATGTACACCCCGCAGCACAGTCCGGGCATTCATGTGCAGCACCTGTTTGAAGAAACCCTGGTGCTGCTGACCACCGATCCGGAAAAACCCTGGCCGGACGAAGATTATATTTATGTGGACTGGGGCCCGGCTTTCTACGCCCAGCACAGCAGCAATTATCCTGATCTTGAGCGCCCTGCTCAGGTGGCGAACATAGGCTGGCTGGGCATCCAGCTCATCATCAGCAACGGTGGCTCCTGTTTTGTGCCGGTACGTATGGCCGAGCCATTGATCCGCGCGGGGCAGCTGTTTAACATGCCCGACAGCCCGCAGTTTAAACTGCCCACCTACATGGTGTATTCACGTAATAGCGACTCCATTGTGCTGGAACAGGTACTTGAGAGTCTGCGCGCACAGGCCGCCATAGAGCAGGAAAAAGCACTTACCAACGGAATCTTGCTGTAGCGAACCTGCATGCGCATTTTTAATAACGTCTTGCAGCTGACTGTAAAACTTATCAAATTCCTTCTGATTCGGCTTCCAGTTGCAGAATTTGATTTCAAAGTGCGCTAACGCTCTCCTGACGACTGCATGCCAATTGGCAAAATCACCAAAGCCAAAAGTATACCAAGAAAATAATCCGGATTAACATACCAACCAACAACCATTGTTTCAGGCAGATTCGCTGCCAGCGTGCACAGCACAACCAACACAACCAGATAGAGCTGACGATTTCGCACCAAAAGCGCCAGCACCATCGCGACCAGTGCAGCCATTAAATAATCACCCTCAAAACCCATTCGAGCAAACATGCCATGCGGCAAGTTGATCGCAATCGTCAGCAATAAAACCACAAAAATAGATATAACCTTCACCCACCTACTCCTGCAAATGCCATTGAGCGAGCTTCATCATGAAGTCTCATCCGGACATAAATTTGCGGCAAGAATAACAGCTTGCGTTATAACAAAAGTTACAAAATTAAAGAGGTAGTTTTATGGAAGTGATCGGAATTTTTTATGGCTCAGTAATTTTTTACTACAGGTAAATTGCCTTTTCCTGGTAAGGCAGT
>JAQICG010000396.1 GCA_027858635.1 Gammaproteobacteria bacterium
GTAAAAATCCATGCGCTGTTTCATTGTGCAGGTGGCCAGTGTGCGCCAGTACAGTGGTTGAGTTCAGTGACAATACGGTCAGCGAGAAAAATGCAGTGAGTAAGTTTTTCATTACAGTACCTTTACGTTAATGAGTTCGTTTCCTTCAGAACATAGCTTATAGGTCAAATTTTCTGGGTATAATTTGATGGCGTCAGAAACACTGAAATTAGTGCAGCCTTCAATCCAGATGGATTCTAAAGTAAAGCTGAGCATGCACCATCGATGCAAATTAACCCGGATTCTGTCAGTGAAAACGATCAAGTGCATGATTACCTGCACCTTCAACTGAAAGCAAGGTATTTCCTAATCCAGACATCAACTTTTAATATTGAAAAATAAGGTAATATTAAAAATTAATTTGATTTTTATCAGCATATCGTGCGACTCTTCTTGACAGGTGTCAATCACTTGCTTTAGTTTCAGAAGCTAAATGCTTACGATTATAAAATTACCAGATGGATTAACTTATGTGCCTCGGCATACCCATGCAAATTAAATCCATCGACGGCTTTAACGCCCTTTGCGAGGCCAAAGGTGTAGAGCGCGATGTCAGTCTGTTCATGATGCAGGATGATGAACTCAAGGTTGATGACTACGTGGTCGTGCATGTCGGTTACGCCATTCAATAAATCTCTCAGCAGGATGCACAAACCGCCTGGCAACTGTACGATGAAATGCTGGCAGAGACGCCTTAACATGCACGAACTCTCACTCTGTCAGGCATTGATGCAGCAGGTGGACAATATTGCACAGGAGCGCGAAGCAGAGGGCGTTACCAAAATTGTTATCGGTCTGGGTCCGTTGTCGGGCGTCGAAGCGCAGTTGCTAAAAAATGCTTTCCCCATCGCCAGTGTAGGGACTGTAGCGGAAACGGCAAAATTGATGATCAATGACCTTCCGCTTCGTGTTAAATGCGGTCAATGTGGCGCTGAATCTGACGTCACACCAAACAAATTACTATGTAAAAATTGTGGAGACTGGCGCACCACACTCATCAGCGGCGATGAACTCATGCTAATGAGCGTCGAACTGGAAAAACATAAAGAGCCGGAAGCGGTACATTGACGTAAGGTGGGCACCGCTCTTGTGCCCACGCGTGACATAACAGATAAATGCCGACGTTTAATGGACGTAACGCGCGGGTCATGGGCGAACCGATTATCAAAAATCAAAAGCTTTCACCGCAGAGGTCGCAGAGAACGCAGAGGTTTATTGTTTGTGCTTTGCACAAACAACCAAAGATTAGTTTTTCTCCGCGTTCTTTGCGACCTCTGCGGTGAAAAGGTTTAATGTATTTGCGTCCTCTGCGGTGAAAAATGTTTTTATAATTATAAATTTGGAGCAATTATTATGTGTGAGACCTGTGGCTGCAACATTACACACGGTAACGAAAGCTTGATCAGGCCGGGCGGTAAGCTGGCGAAAACCGAAAGCGGTAAGGAGGCGGTGACGGTTCTGCACAGTCTGCTGCACGAGAATGACCACGCTGCTCAGCATAACCGTGACCATTTCGACCGCCATAATGTACTGGCGGTTAATTTAATGTCCTCCCCCGGCGCGGGTAAGACTTCGCTACTCGAAGCGACTATTCAACAGCTTGATCCTAATCTTCGCATCGCGGTGATCGAAGGTGATCTGGAAACCGAAAACGATGCCGAGCGTATTCGCAAACACGGCGTCAAGGCGATTCAGATCACCACCGGCAGCGCCTGCCATCTAGATGCGCACATGATTCATCAGGCCGTGCATAACCTTGATCTTTCCGCGCTGGATATCGTCTTCATTGAAAACGTCGGCAATATGGTCTGCCCGGCCAGTTTTGTTCTGGGTCAGCATCAGAACGTTGTCCTGCTTTCGGTGCCTGAAGGCGATGACAAGCCGGTGAAATATCCGGTGATGTTTCGTGCCGCCGATCTGGTGATGATCAGCAAAAGTGATCTGCTGCCGATACTCAATGATTTTAAAAGCGAGAAAGCAAAACATTATCTGCACGACATCGCCTGCACAGCGCCGGTAATTGAGCTTTCATCCAAAGACAGATCCGGCATGACTGTGTGGCTGGAGTGGCTTGATCAACAAATTGCCGGCCGCAAGGCGTATTTACAAACCTATCG
The DNA here is from genome assembly GCA_027858635.1 of Gammaproteobacteria bacterium. Taxonomy (GTDB): domain Bacteria; phylum Pseudomonadota; class Gammaproteobacteria; order SZUA-229; family SZUA-229; genus LH-M37. Next base: position 2,157 of record JAQICG010000396.1, read on the forward strand.
TAAAGCAACTCCGCTGCATGGCGCACTGAGTCCACATTTACACACCCTGAATCATCCTGTTCACAGCAACAAAGCTGTTAAATAATGGCCGTCAGCGCTGAACAGTGGCTTGAACGTATTCGCGCACTGCCGCACACGGGCAAGGTGAAAATCATGAATGTCTGCGGCGGGCATGAACGCTCCATCACCATGGCGGGTTTGCGCAAGGTGCTGCCCGACTACATCGAACTGGTGCCCGGCCCCGGCTGTCCGGTATGCATCTGCCCGGAAGAGGATGTGTTCGAGGCGATTCAGCTTGCCCTCAACGAAGACATTATCCTGGTCGCTTTCGGTGACATGCTGCGCGTGCCGGTCAACGTGAAAAAAGCCCAGGCGCGCACGCTGGAGCAGGCCAAGGCACAGGGCGCTGATATCCGCCCCATCGCCTCGCCTACCGAAGCGGTGAGCATCGCCCGAGCCAATGCCGACAAAGCGGTAGTGTTTTTTGCCGCCGGTTTTGAAACCACCACCGCACCGGTCGCAGCCATGCTGGTGGAAGGCGTGCCCGATAATCTCTCGGTACTTTTATCCGGTCGTCTAACCTGGCCTGCCGTGGCCATGCTGCTGGAATCGGGTACGCCCGGTTTTGATGCGCTGATCGCGCCCGGCCATGTCGCTACGATCATGGGGCCGGAGGAATGGGAATTTGTGGTTGAGGAGCACAACATCCCGGCGGCAGTGGCCGGGTTTAAACCGGAGAGCCTGCTCGCGGCCATGTATTCCACCTTGCGCCAGCTCCATGAGGGCCG
>JAQICG010000004.1 GCA_027858635.1 Gammaproteobacteria bacterium
ATTCACCGCAGTCGCCGCATTGCCCGGCCCATTTGGAATGGCTGGTGCCGCAGCTGCTGCATACATAAAGAAGTTTTGATTTGGCCATTTAATTGTCTATTTAATTATTCTCTTAGACGGTGTCTTCATTCTGTTCATCATGCTGGTCTGACGCCTCATCCTTTTCGGCCAGGGGGCGTATGCGCACCGTTTGCACGGTGTTGTTGCGGGTGCGCATGATTTCAATCGAATAGTTGTTGATCAATACGCTGGTGCCGGGTTCGGGGATCATCTCCAAATGTTCCAGGATCAGCCCGTTCAATGTCTTGGGGCCGCCCAGAGGCAGGGCCCAGCTCATGCTGCGATTGATTTCACGAATGTGGGCGCCGCCGTCGATGAGGTAGCTGCCGTCTTCCTGGGGGCGGATATCAAAATTGCGGGTGGGCGAATCGGTGGTGAAGCTGCCGACAATCTCTTCCAGAATATCTTCCAGCGTGACCAGCCCCTGAATGCTGCCGTATTCATCGACCACCAGTGCGGAGCGTCTTCTTTTCTTCTGGAAGTTGAGCAGTTGCCGGGTTAGAGAAGTGCCGGCAGGAACGAAATAGGCTTTGCGAATGAGGGAGTTGACGCTCTCTATATTCAGCTCACCTCGTGCCAGCAGATGCAGCACCTTGCGCAGATGCAGTACCCCGACAATATTGTCGATACTGTCATGGTAGACCGGAACCCGGGTGCGCAGGCTGTGAGTGATCTGCCGTTCTATGTTTTTCCAGTCATCGGTGAGGTCGATGCCGGTAATCTCGTTGCGCGGAATCATAATGTCTTCAACGCTGGTATCTTCAAGGTCAAGAATGCGCAGCAGCATATCGGAATGCTGGTCGGGAATAAAATGTTTGGTCTCATGAACCACCGCGCGAAATTCATCGGCGCTGAGGGTTTCTGTTTTGCCTTCCGACGCATGCACGCCGAACAATGCCAGCAGGCGGTTGGCAATGGCATTAATCATCCAGACAAAGGGGTACAGGATTTTCAGTAACGGCGTGTAGAGATAAGCGGCGATAAAAGCCACCTTTTCCGGCTTGAGTGCCGCCAGAGTTTTGGGCGTGACCTCGGCAAAAATCAGCACCACCAGCGTCAGCACAATGGTGAGAATGGCGATGCTGGCATCACCGAAAACACGAATGAAAATAATGGTCGCCAGTGCCGTGGCCAGAATGTTGACGAAGTTGTTGCCGAGCAGGATCAGGCCCAGCAGACGATCCGGTCGCTGCAACAGGCGGCTGGCCAGTTTGGCGCCGCGATGGCCTTCATCGGCCAGATGTTTTAAGCGATAGCGGTTCAGGGTCATCAGTGCCGTTTCCGAGCCGGAGAAAAAGGCGGACATCAGAATCAGCAAAAAAAGGATGAGCAGCAGAATATCGGTTGAGATATCGTTCAAGAATTAAGTTCTCTCTATTGCTAACGGGGCTGTATATGTAAGGTGGTCGGCGACGGCCGGATTTTTAGTTTAGCAGTATTTCCAGGACGAACTTGCTGCCGAAGTAGGCCAGCATCAAACTAAAAAATCCACCCAGTGTCCAGCGGATGGCGGTGCGTCCGCGCCAGCCGATAAACCAGTGTCCAAACAGCAGGATGGCAAACACAAACCAGGCGAGAATCGAAAGCACGGTTTTATGAACCAGGTGCTGGGCAAAAATATCATCGATAAAAATAAAGCCGCTGATCAGGTAGATGCTCAGGCAGGCAAAGCCGATGGTGATGGTTTCAAACAGCAACGACTCCATGGTGGTTAATGGTGGCAGGAGTCGAATAAAGCCGCCCGGTTGATGCCGATGTAAAACACGGTTCTGTATCGAAAGCATGATGGCGTAGGCAGCGGCGAGCCCCAGAATGCTGTAGGCGATAATCGAGCTGATGATGTGGAACAGTAGTCCGCTGGAACCGGATACCAGCATAAAATGATCGGTTGATTGCAAACTGTTTAGGATGATGGTCAGCACGGCCAGCGGCATAATCACAATGGCCAGTATTTCAATCGGGTGTCTTAGTGATGAAACCAGGATCAGCAGGGTAATGCTGGCGCTGATCAGAGACAGGCTGCTGTAAAAACCAAAACTGATGCCGATGGGGTTAATGATGGTGGTGTAGAGCAGGAAGCCGTGCACGACTACTGCCAGAAAGCCCGGCGCCAGCAGTATCGGCTTACTCAGGCTCTTAAAGGCCGGGTGTTGTCGCAGGCGCAGAAAAATACCGAGCGTGCAGAGGAGGTAAAGTATTGTTGCTGTGAGTGCTGCAAAAGTTATATTCATGTTTGTCTATAATTACGCAAATATTTGTGATTACGGCAATGGCCACAAAAGCTATAATGCGCGACCTGGTCGGTTGTCTAATAGCGGCCATGTTAGCATCAAGTGGCAAAAACAGAAATGAGCATAAAGGTGATTAATGAAAATCCGTATTTCTGGATGCAGCGGGGGCATTGCCAAAGGAGGCGCGACCGTTTTAAGGTATAATCTTTTATTTGTCCGGTCCCATAAAATGGACCAAATTCCATTAATGCAATATTTTAGGTGAACCATGTTTGACGGACTCAGTGAACGTCTGGCCTCCACCGCCCAGAAAATACGCGGGCAGGGCCGATTAACCGAAGCCAATATAGAAGATACGCTGCGCGATGTGCGCCGGGCACTGCTCGAAGCCGATGTTGCGCTCCCCGTGGTGCGCACTTTTATCGACGAGGTCAAGCAGCGCGCGCTGGGCGAGGAGGTGCTGACCAGCCTGAAACCGGGCCAGGTCTTCATCAGTATCGTCCAGCAGGAACTCATCAAGGTGATGGGCGAGCAGAACGAGAAGCTCAATCTGGCAGTGCAGCCACCCGCGGTTATTCTGATGGCGGGTTTGCAGGGGGCGGGTAAAACCACCACCGTCGCCAAACTCGCCAAATTGCTACAGGAGCGTGAGAAAAAGAAAACGCTGGTAGTAAGCTGTGATATTTACCGCCCGGCGGCGATCGAGCAGCTGAAAACCCTGGCGGCTCAGGTCGAGGCTGAGTTTTTTCCCAGCAGCATTGAGCAGAAACCGGCCGACATTGCTCGCGCCGCAGTGGACTATGCCCGCAATCATCACATCGATGTGGTGCTGGTCGATACCGCCGGTCGCCTTCATATCGATGCTGAAATGATGGCCGAAATCCAGCAGATCCATGCAACGGTTAATCCGGTGGAAACCCTGTTCGTGGTCGACAGCATGACCGGCCAGGACGCCGCCAATACCGCCCAGGTTTTCGATCAGGCGCTGCCCTTAACCGGGGTGATACTGACCAAAACTGATGGTGATGCCCGTGGCGGTGCCGCGCTCTCGATTCGCCAGATCACCGGCAAGCCCATCAAATTCATGGGGGTTGGCGAGAAGGTGGATGCGCTGGAACCCTTCCACCCCGATCGCGTGGCTTCACGCATTCTGGACATGGGCGATGTGCTTTCGCTGGTTGAGGATATGCACGCCAAGGTCGATCATGACAAGGCCGAAAAGCTGGCGAAAAAACTCAAGAAAGGCAAGAGTTTCGACTTTAATGATCTCAAAGAGCAGTTTGAGCAGATGCAGAGTATGGGCGGCATGAGCGGCCTGATCGACAAAATGCCCGGCATGGGCGGGATGTCCGATAAAGTTAAAAATCAGGTCAATGATCGTGAAATTCGCCGCATGATCGCCATCGTCAATTCGATGACCCCGAAAGAGCGCAGATACCCGGATATCATCAAAGGCTCGCGCAAACGCCGCATTGCCCAGGGCAGTGGCCTGCAGGTACAGGATGTGAATCGTCTGATGAAGCAGCAGTTGCAGATGAAAAAGATGATGAAAAAAATGTCCAAAGGCGGCATGGCGTCGATGATGAACGCCATGAAAGGAAAAATGCCGATGGGCGGACCGGGCGGGGGCATGGGATTATAGCCTGTTGGCACAGACAGGTTAGTTCGATACCAAAATGAGTCGGGGCACCGCCCCGTTGCTGTTGTAGTTTCCGAACCTTGTTTTCTTAAAATTTGTTCACGAACCATGCTCCCATCGCCTGGCACACTTTGTCAGCCCATCACTACCAAACCAATGCCGCGGTAACCAGTACGGCTGCTTCAGTGATTTCAACCAGCGCTCCGGCGGTATCGCCAGTGGTGCCGCCGAGGCGCTGCTGCATGAGCCGTCGCAGGAT
>JAQICG010000323.1 GCA_027858635.1 Gammaproteobacteria bacterium
GTGTAAAAGCTATTCACCGCGGAGAAAACTTTTTAATAGTTAAACCTTAAACCTTTTTCACCGCAGAGGCGCAGAGGAAAAGCAACGGCTTAGGATAAAAAATTAAGGATATTTGCATAAGAAAGTATCCATTTTTAATAGGCATTAATATTGAATTAAATATCGACTCTCGATTTCGCGGGAGTGGTGATATTTCGTTACTGTCCAGAACTTATACTAAAAGATCTAAAGGTTTTCTTTGCGCTCTCTGCGTCTCTGCGGTGAACGCCTTTATATTGTTTGGTAGTAAAGATTCTGCGGGTGGTTTGCCTGGGCGAAAAAGAACCAGCGTTCCAGCAGTAGGCCGGTGTATTGAACGGCGAAGGCGAATGCGAACAGGGCAAAGCTGTTGGTGGCCATGGCGCTGCTTAAAATGATGATGGGAATGATGAAAACCAGTACCGGGAAAACCCATTTGATGCTGCGGAACAGGAAGGCCGGGGCGTGGTGGAAGTATTCGCGGGTGTTGTAGGAGCCGGCGGTGAAGCCGCGCGATTTCTGTTTGATGGCGGAGTGGCGGATGCCGATGGCCGATTCCATGGTGGATTTCGGTTTGATGCGGGCGTTGCGAATGAGCGAGGCGCTACGGGAAATAAAACCGAGCACGGTCAGGATGATGGCCCAGCCGGCGTAAAAGGAGGTCAGTTCGGAACCGGTAAAGGCGGCGAACACCGAGGCCAGGGTAAAGCCGGAGGCGGCACCTAATAGAGTGTAGTTGATCACGGTTAAGGGGCTGGCCCACTCCTGCAAGAATTTGACGCAGGCGTAGATCATGGCGGTGCTGAGGAATAAAAGGAAGGCCAGCGCGGTGGCGAACAGGCCCATCAGCAGGGACAGGTCAACAACGAAGACTTCCTTGAAGGTGAACAGAACCGGGTTGATGTCAAAAAAATGACTCGCGCCGTAGATAAAAGTCGCGCCCATGAATGCGGGCAGCACGATGACTTCACGCGACAGCCAGGAGGTGCGCCACATGGCTGCGGAACGCCAGGCGCGCTCCGGATGGCCGAGGTGGAAGAACGAGGCCAGCAAACCCAGCGCCAGTAATATCACCGCCAGTAAACTGCCGTAACCATAAAAGCTCTGCGAATCCTGCACGGGGACCAGATTGAAAATGGAATACAGCTGGCCGGTGTACAGGGCCAGGAACAGACCCTGACCGGCACCGATGAGCGTGGTGAGAAAAATTACAGAAAAAGCAGGATGCATAATGGTGTCCGGATATAAAAAAGTTCAGATGGCGTGTGCATAGTCTCTATTAAAACTACCAGCTCATAATATCGTCAAGGGTTTGCTCATCGCTATCGGGCATGGGCAACTGACGTTCCTTCTTCAGCGGATTGTCGATGCGCGTCAGCTCATCCTTGTGAATGGTCATGCTGGTTTTACGTCGCGGCAGATAATGGTTCGCCGGTTTGGTGCCCCACTCCGGCATCAGCTGATAGCCGCCGTTTTCACGGATGGTGACCGAAACTTCAGAGTTCGGATCTTTGACATCGCCGAACAGGCGCGCGCTGGTCGGGCACGCCAGCACGCAGGCCGGTTTGCGTTCCGCTTCCGGCAGGGTTTCGTCGTAGATGCGGTCGACACAGAGGGTGCATTTTTTCATGACCTTCTGGTCTTCATCAAGCTCACGCGCACCGTAGGGGCAGGCCCACGAGCAGTACTTGCAGCCGATGCACTTGTCATAATCGACCAGCACAATGCCGTCTTCTTCGCGTTTGTAACTGGCACCGGTCGGGCACACTGGTACGCAGGGTGGCTCTTCGCAGTGCAGGCAGCTTTTGGGAAAATGCACGATTTCGGTTTCGGGGAAAGTGCCGATTTCAAAAGACTGCACACGATTGAAAAAGGTGCCGGTGGGATCTTCCTCATAGGGATTGAAGTCAGACATTGAGCCGGCACTGCCGGAGGTGTTCCACTCCTTGCAGCTGGTGACGCAGGCGTGACAGCCGACGCAGACGTTGAGATCGATAATTAGAGCGAGTTGTTTCATTTGTCTACCTTCTTGCCGGCAAAGTATTTCAGCCAGTGTGAGCCGAATTTCTTCGAGCCGGGTGCGGTCGGAATGGGCGCGAATTGCGGGCTGGTAACTTTGGGTTCGGACGGGTCAGCGGGATAGATGCGCACGCGCACATCGTACCAGCCGGCCTGACCGGTAACCGGGTCGGAGTTGGAGATATGATCACCGGCTTTATGCGCGGGTAACTCTTCGCTGATCAGGTGGTTGAGCAGAAAGCCTTTTTTCGATTCGTTGGCGTTATCGCTCAGCCCCCAGGTGCCCGAGGCCTTGCCGATGGCATTCCAGGTCCAGACGGTTCCCGGCTCCACCGTTTCGGAGTGGCGGCACATGCAGCGCACTTTGCCATGCATCGACTCGATCCACATCCAGGCGCCATCTTCGATATTGGCGGCGCGCGCAGTTTGGGTGTTCACGTGCAGGTGGTTGTGGGCATGAATCTGACGCAGCCAGGCATTTTGTGAATCCCAGGAATGGTACATCGCCATGGGCCGCTGGGTGATAGCATTGAGCGGATATTTGCGCAGATCGGTGTGCTGAGACTCCAGCGGATCCGAATAGAAAGGCAGCGGATCAAAATGGGTGGCGATGCGTTCACGCAGATGCTCGGGCGGCTGTTTGCCATCAGAGCGGCCCTCAGCGGCGGAACGGAATTTCTGCAACACTTCGGAATAGATATGAATGTTGATGGGCTCGGCATAGCGGGTCAGGCTGTGGCGTTTGGCCCATTCCAGATAGCCCTGATTCCAGTTGCGCATGTACTGGTAGGATTTGGGCAGTTCGTATTGGAAGACGCAGTTGTTCTTTTCGTACAGCTCCCACTGTTTCGGGTTGGGCTCGCCCTTGAGGAATTTCTCCCCGCCCTTGCCCCGCCAGCCTGCGAGGAAGCCGATACCCGAACCGGGCGCGGTTTCATAGTTGACCACGAAGTCGGGATAGTCGCGGAACTTGCGGCTGCCGTCGTCATTAACAAAGGCCGGTAGTTTCAGGCGCGAACCCAGCTCGATCAGCACCTCCTGGAAAGGTTTACATTCGCCGGTGGGTGGCACCACCGGGATGCGCACCGAATCAACCGGGCCATCGAATTCTGAAATGGGGCGATCCAGCATCGACATCACATCGTGACGCTCAAGATAGGTGGTATCCGGCAGCACCAGATCGGCAAAAGCCACGGTCTCCGACTGGAAGGCGTCGCACACCACCAGGAATGGGATCTTGTATTCGCCGTCTTCATCCTTGTCGTTGAGCATCTTGCGCACTTCCTGGGTATTCATGGTCGAATTCCAGGCCATGTTGGACATGAAGAT
>JAQICG010000404.1 GCA_027858635.1 Gammaproteobacteria bacterium
GGATTTCGTCCTTAGCACGGCAGGATGCAATAAACGCAGTGCATTGCACCGCATGCTCTGTCCCTATTGATCGTGGGAATCTCGGGTTAGAGAGCAATTTTCTTAATATACTAATCTAAAATTTCTCTGCGTTCTCTGCGGTGAATGCTTTTGTCATTCAGCAATCAATTCCCTGATCAACGCTTCAAGATGATTAGGAATGCCAAAAGATACATCCCTCAAAATGCCATTTTTATCGATTAAAATAGATGAAGGTGTGCCCTGTAGTTGGTAAGTTTCGAACGTGAGTGCGTTGTGGGTTTTTGATTTCAGGTATTCGAGTGCCTGTTTATGGACGGGTGTTTTTTTGTCTTCTGGCCAGGTGTTGTAATCGGGTATCTGGCTTTCTATAAAGGCGAGTATTTTTTCTTCGGCTACTGCTTCTTTGTTCTCGGTGAGCTTGTCCATCGCGATGGGGAATGGCAGGCGGTAATCGAGTTTGTTGCCATTGACATAATCGGTATTAGCCAGTTGTTTTAGCGGTTCACCAACCATTTCGCCGGTTTCGATTAAGTGTTTTAAATTATCCAGCGTATTGATGTCAAAATTTTCAAACGCGGTGGCGACGCCGAGCACGATGAAATCGTCGTGTTCAAACAGTTCATACAGTCGAATGGCTTCGGGCAGGGCGTGGACAAAACAGCCGGTGCAGTTGACCTGAAAGACTTCTATCAGAATGACTTTGTCGAGGTGGTCGCTGATGTTGCTGGCCTTGCCCTGTACCCAGGTTTCAAGTTGTAGTTCGGGTGCTTGCTGGGCCAGGCTTGCGATTGTCTTCATATGTTACTTATTGTTGTGGTTTTATGCCTGATTCTGCCAGTGTTCGCATGCGTTGTGCATAACAATCACGTGCATCCTTGATCATATAATGTTCTCCTGAATGACGAAAGCCCATTTTGGTATAGAAATTCTTGAGTTGATTTTTAAGTTCGGGGGTACGTTCTTCATTTTCTTTATCAACGATAGGTACCGCTTTCAGGGCAACGAGTGTGTTATTCATGTCCACGACCTGGCTCATGCGTTTCATCATTTCTGTGCCGATGCTGTGATTTCTGTATTCTGGCTCAACCATGAGTTCGCTAATGTAAACCAGTCCGCCACAGGGTGTTTCATCGGTTTCGTCTTTGCGGAAGGATTCTAGAAAACAATTATTCCTTGAAAGGATATGGGTGCCAAGGTCAGAGATTTCGGGAGAGATAGAATCGAATAGATCCTGTAAATTGTCGAAAGATTTCCGTGCAATCGAAATATCGACTCGATAACCTTTAATCCTCGCGACAACTTTTTCTTCGGCAGCATCCTCATCCCAGATAATGGCCTGACCTTTAAATTCAAGCACCAAATGGCTGAATTCTTCCATATCCGACGGTTTGAGGGAAAACTCAAATTCTAAATCTGACAGAAGATCTGATTTCATAATATCCTGATCATGGTTGTATATAAGTTATTGCTAATATGCGGCTAATGCTAGTAAAAATCAAGTAAATAATACAATACACAGTGTAGTGTTAAACTTCAAAACATACTATATAAGCCTGAATATTGCCTTATGCCTAAATCCTCTGTTGCCATTATTGCCGGTTCAGATCAATAGGATCAATAGTGTCAGACTCGATTGATAAAGCTACCAGATAAATTTTTCACAAGCTGCCTCAAAAATGAAACATAAAATAGTTTGTTTAATATTGATCTGTGGAAAGAGACTAAATTTGACAGGATCAAATTTGAACGTACGCAGTGCGGCCAGTAGGGCAAACCAGATGGATGTGGTTTGTAATTGAGGTGGTCAGCACGGATGCTGATCCAGTCGACGCGTTGGCAAAGTTGAAAGCTGAGGCTCGCCCCTAATTGTTAATGTTTATTATTTAGAAACAGAGGGGGAGGGTGTAATTTAGGGTACGTTGTTTAAGCTGATTTGGTTTGACTTAGGCGAGAATGGCTGTTTATACTTCCTATACTTTTCAAGCTTTTATCACTATAAAGTCGATCAGAAAAATGAAAAGAATATACAACGGGAGTTGGAGATGATTACTTACAAAGTGCTTAACGAACAGAACCATCGTATTACTGAGCTGACAAATGTCCTCAGCTATCTTTTTAAAGATCGCTCTATGTGCGATACAGATTCATGCTGCAAGATTTTTTCAAATTATGTGCAGCAGGTCAAGGAACACATAGAGACCGTTGATAAAAACATGTACGCCGCTCTACTGGCCAGTCCTGACAAAAACATTAATAATGTAGCCAGGAACTTTATATCCGGTTCTGTAGAGGTAAAAAAAATCTTAAATAACTACATCAGACAATAGTGTCCTGTGAAAAATGAAGGCACACTATCAATAAAAGATCACCAGAAATTTCTGGAGGCTACAGATGAGCTATTCAACATGATTTTACAACGCATCCTGGATGAGACCGAACATCTTTATCCATTAGTACGTAGCATGGATTAAAGGGGCAAATATAATATTGACTCAATCAAACTAAATCGTTGCGCTTACTAGTATTCACGCTATCTACAATCGAATATCAAAATACTAAAAAGATGACAGATCTTATTTTTTCGCGCCAATACCTATAATGCTCTGCATTTATTGCACACTGCCGAGCTTTCAAGTCCTACATTCTCTCTTCTTGGTGAACCTGCCCCAGCACAGTAGGGCGCAATGTATTGCGCCGTATGTCTCATGCGATAGCATGAGATGAAAAGCGTTTTTAAACTCCCCTTTACAACCTGCCTCAGCTTCCAGCTTTGGTAGCGGCACACGCCAGGGAAGGCGACTAAATTGACAGGATTAAATTTGCATGAGCGCAGCGCGCCCGAAGGGTAAGGCGCATGGATGCGCCGCATAATACCCACTACTCATAATACTATGACATTTATGAAGGTTAATAATCACACGAAGGTATGCCCCGTATACACTCCACCGCTAAAGCGTCAAAACAAAAAATTACCACTGCCGAAATAATGCAATTCGGCTCTACATACTGTTTAAGAATTAAATCGGACGCATATTTCAGAAGCGAGTATCATGCTTTATCGCTGTGAGTAAACAAGATTGTTCACTAATACTATGCATATCGATAAAAACAAGTCTTGTATACTCAAGACCATATAGCACTCCATCTCCCATCTGATTAAAGGAAAACGCATTATGTAAATGTTAAAAAAATCAGCTTTTTTATTCACTATCCTTAGTGTGTTTTTAATGCACATGGCAACCGCGCAGGCAGCCATTGTTGACAACTCAGATGTTTTGCTGGATTCGGAACGCACGCGGTTGACAAACCTGCTGGCGCGCGAGGATGTTCAGCAGCAACTGATAGCGCACGGCGTTGATTCTGAAGAATCTCTCGCACGTGTTAATCAGCTGACACCTGAGGAAGTCACGCAGCTCAATGGTCATATCGATG
>JAQICG010000420.1 GCA_027858635.1 Gammaproteobacteria bacterium
CTGGAATACACCGCAGAATTATCCGGCGTGCCGAAAGAGAAGCTGGAACGTCTGGCCATACAGGATGCTGATCCGAAAAAGAAGATCTCCTCTTTCTGGACTATGGGTTTCAACCAACATACCCGTGGTGTCTGGGCCAATGGCCTGATGTACAACGTGCATCTGTTGACCGGCAAAATCTCCGAGCCGGGCAACAGTCCGTTCTCACTGACCGGACAGCCTTCAGCCTGCGGTACCGCACGCGAAGTGGGTACCTTCTCGCATCGTCTACCCGCCGATTATGTAGTGAAGAAAAAAGAGCACCGTGACCTGGCGGAAGAAATCTGGCAGTTACCTGAAGGCACCATTCCCGGAAAACCCGGTTACCACGCGGTGTTACAGAACCGCATGCTGAAAGACGGCAAACTCAACGCCTACTGGGTGCAGTGCAATAACAACATGCAGGCCGGTGCCAATATGAACGAGGAGACCTACCCCGGCTACCGCAATCCGGCGAACTTTATCGTCGTCTCCGACCCCTACCCCACGGTCACCGCCATGGCGGCTGACCTGATTCTGCCCACCGCCATGTGGACCGAAAAGGAGGGCGCCTACGGCAACGCCGAACGCCGCACCCAGTTCTGGCGTCAGCAGGTACAGGCGCCCGGCGAAGCCAAGTCAGACATGTGGCAGGTGATCGAATTTTCCAAACGCTTCAAGGTTGAAGATGTCTGGCCGGAAGAGATTATCGCCAAAAAACCCGAGCTGCGTGGCAAAACTCTTTACGAAGTGCTGTACGCCAATGGCCAGGTCGACAAGTTCCCGAAAGTGACCGTGCAGGATAGCGACGGCAATAAATACGGCAACCACGAAATGGAAGATTTCGGCTTCTACGTGCAGAAAGGTCTGTTCGAAGAGTACCGCCGCTTCCAGCTGGAAGGCCCCAAAAAAGGTCACGAGCAGGCCGACTTCGATACCTACCACAAGGTGCGTGGCCTACGCTGGCCGGTGGTTGATGGCAAGGAGACGCTGTGGCGTTATCGCGAAGGCTATGACAGCTATGTAAAAGCCGGTGAAGGCGTCAATTTCTACGGCAAAGCCGATGGTCGTGCCAATATCATCACCGCGCCCTACGAGCCTGCCGCGGAAAGCCCGGATGAAGAATATGATCTGTGGTTATGTACCGGCCGGGTGCTCGAACACTGGCATTCCGGTTCCATGACCCGTCGCGTGCCCGAGCTGTACAAAGCCTTTCCCGATGCGGTGATCTTCATGCACCCCGATGATGCCAAGGCGCGTGGACTACGTCGCGGCCTGCCCGCCAAAGTGGTCAGTCGCCGTGGTGAAATGACGGCACGAGTTGAAACTCGGGGCCGCAATAAGATGCCCAGAGGACTAATCTTTGTGCCCTGGTTCGATGCCAGTCGCCTGATCAACAAGGTCACTCTGGATGCCACCGATCCATTATCGAAAGAGACGGATTACAAGAAGTGCGCCATCAAGGTGGTCAAAACCTGAAGTCTCAATTGACGTGAACCGGAACAGGAAAAAGATGCTTTCCCAACAGACCTCATCGCGCATACCCGCATCGGTCAGTCGTCGACGCTTTCTGGTGAGCAGCGCACGAACTGCCGGCGCAGCAGCGCTTATGGGGCTAGGCGTCGGCCTGTATTCACGGCAATCGGTTTCTCTCTCGGCAGAGGCATTGCGTCCGCCCGGTGCCCTGACCGAGAAGGATTTTAACAGTGCCTGCGTACGTTGCGGCCTGTGCGTACGCGACTGCCCGTTTGACACACTCAGCCTGGCAAAACTGGGGGATCCGGCCACGCTGGGTACGCCCTACTTCACTGCCAGGGAGATACCGTGCGAAATGTGCGACGACATCCCCTGCGTCAAAGCCTGTCCCACCAGTGCACTGGATCACAGTCTGGAAGAGATCGATAATGCCCGCATGGGTCTGGCGGTACTGCTGGATGAAGAAACCTGCCTCAACTTTAAGGGGCTGCGTTGTGATGTCTGTCATCGCATCTGCCCGGCCATCGATCAGGCGATCACTCTGGAGCATGTCTCCAACGTGCGCACCGGCAAACATGCCATGTTCATCCCCACCGTACATTCCGAGCACTGCACCGGCTGCGGCAAGTGCGAATACGGCTGTGTACTCGAAGAGGCCGCTATCAAGGTACTGCCCATACGCCTGGCCAAAGGCGAATTGGGGCAGCACTATCGCTGGGGCTGGGAAGAGAAAGAGAAGGCCGGTCACAGTCTGGTCAGGCCTGACATCGAACACCAATACAATCTGCCCGAAGGCCAGCGTTACGATTACGAAGGCGAGGGGCTGATTTTTGATGAGCGCGACAGGGAGAATTCCGGAAGCCGTTCGGACGAGTCCCCTTTTGCCAGTGATCCTCTGGAAACATTAAACCGGGGCTTGAAGGAATCGCCATGAAAACACGCCGTCATTCCGGTGCAGAAGCAATACAGGGCAAAGGCTGGCTGCTGGCTCATAAGTGGCTGCTGGCAAGGCGCTTCAGTCAGTTGTCGATCCTGACAGTATTTATGCTCGGCCCCTGGTTTGGACTGTGGATCGTCAAGGGCAACCTCAATGCCAGTCTGACTCTGGACACGCTGCCACTGACCGATCCTTATGTATTACTGCAATCGCTGTTTGCCGGCCATGTGCCGGAAACATCCGCCATTATCGGCGCGGTTATCATTCTGGTGTTTTATCTGTTGGTCAGTGGCCGGGTATATTGCTCATGGGTCTGCCCGGTCAATATGATTACCGATCTGGCGCACTGGTTACGTGAACGCCTTGGCATTAAGAGCGCATCAAACATCTCAAAAAATACCCGCTACTGGTTGCTCGGCGTCACCCTGCTGCTGGCCTTCGCTGTCAGCAACATAGCATGGGAAGCGGTCAACCCGGTCTCGATGATGCATCGAGGTCTTATCTTCGGCATGGGTATGGCCTGGATTGTATTGCTCGCCGTCTTTGTTTTTGATTTTATTATCAGCCGCCGTGGCTGGTGCAGTCATTTGTGCCCGGTCGGTGCTTTCTACAGCCTGCTGGGTACGCACAGCCCTTTACGGGTTCGCGCAGATGCCCGTGCTCAGTGCAATGACTGCATGGACTGTTTTATGGTCTGTCCCGAGCAGCAGGTGATACGCCCCGCATTAAAAGGCGCTGAAAAGGGCATCGGCCCGGTGATCACATCACCCAACTGTACGAATTGTGGCCGCTGCATCGATGTCTGTAGCAAGCAGGTTTTTCATTTCGGCTTACGCTTTAATAACAGCACTGATGACACCGCTGAGAATAATAAATACGAAAACAAGCACCCTAATAACAAACACACTAATCAAGCTACTTGAGCAGAGGTCCTATGATGATCAACAAACTATCCATAATCGCATCCATTACGCTGGGCGTGCTTGCAGTCACCACCTCACTGCAAACCCACTCGGCGGAAGTTGAATCACTGCGCGGCGCTTCGGAGCTGGATCGCAATTCATCAGCGCCTGAGCATAAAAGGTATGCCAAAGATGGTCGACCCATTGCTCGCGACTATGTACAACAGCCCCCGCTGATTCCACACAAGATCGACAATTACAGAATCAATCTTAAATCCAACAAGTGCCTGTCCTGTCACAGCTGGAAAAATTACCGCGAAGCGGGTGCGACAAAAATCAGCCAGACCCATTTCGAAGACAGAGACAAACATGTTCTGGCCAATGTATCAGCGCGTCGGTATTTCTGTACCCAGTGCCATGTGCCACAGGTTAATGCACCCGCACTGGTGGAAAACGAATTTGAGCCGATAACCGCGATTTCCGGTGAATAACAACTCAATTAGCAACCTGTTTATGGATGTCCGTTATGAATAGCAACAAATCTACCGAGTGCAATATTATCTGCCGCTTATGGGAGAAATTGAAGAAGCCTTCTCTCCGATATTCACTGGGCGCTCTGCTCGCCGTTGGTTTTGTCGCAGGCATCATCTTCTGGGGTGGTTTCAATACGGCGATGGAGATGACCAACACCGAAGAGTTCTGCATCTCCTGTCATGAAATGAGAGACAATGTCTATGAAGAGTACAAGCAAACTATTCATTACACCAATCGCACCGGTGTTCGCGCTACCTGCCCTGACTGCCATGTACCGAAAGAGTGGCAGCATAAGATCGTGCGCAAGATAAAGGCCAGTAACGAGCTACTGCACAAAGCGCTTGGCACCATCGACACGCGTGAGAAGTTTGAGGCCAAGCGTCTCGAGCTTGCCGGCAATGTCTGGAAGGCGATGAAAAAAACAGATTCACGAGAGTGTCGAAACTGTCATGACTTTGAATTCATGGACTTCGGTGAACAGGGTAGACGCGCGGTCAGCCAGCACTCAACCGCACTTGACGAAGACAAGACCTGTATTGACTGTCATAAGGGTATCGCTCATGAATTGCCGGATATGCATTCTATTGATCCAACCGGAGTCATCGGCAGTAATTAGATAACAGACTTTAAATACTGTAGAAACAAAGAAGCCGGTTAGACTGGGCTTCTTTTTTCTCTTTATTTGAAACGACTCAACTAATTCGAAATAGTACGTTACTTTATTAACCCGGCGGGCACCCGTCTTTATGATTTTACTTATATAAAATTCCGACGCCCTCAGAAAAGCCATGAATATCTGAAACCACCGTATAATTCACGCTTATGAGTATCAATCATCGTGAAAACTGCCCCTGCGGCTCGGAAAAATCTTTTTCACAATGCTGTGTGAAATACCTGAACGGCGAGAGCAATGCTGAAACCGCCGAGCAGTTAATGCGTTCAAGATACAACGCCTATGTAAAAGAAAATGAGTCTTATCTGAAAAAGACCTGGCACGAAGAGACCCGACCCGAGAGCATCGAATTCGAGCCGAAGATAAAATGGATTCGGTTGCGCATAAAAAATACCGTAGAGGGAGGCGTCGATGACGAACAGGGCAGCGTTGAATTTATCGCCACCTATAAAATCAATGGCCGTGCCATGCAGTTACATGAAGTCAGTCGATTTCGCCGAAGTAACGGTTGCTGGCTTTATCTTGATGGCGAGCACCCGGGCACAGAAAACCCGGGATAAAAAAACGCCCCCTTTTATCGACCTGATTCCAGCAGGCCTTCGGCTTCCAGCCGCTCTCTGACCTGCTGCATGACCTGGTTTAATTCCAGTCGCTGCTCGGGGGCCAAAGAAGCATCCTTCTTA
>JAQICG010000181.1 GCA_027858635.1 Gammaproteobacteria bacterium
AAAGGTCTTAGCCGTCTGCCGACTGACATTTATACAATCAGTGAAGATCGTGCTGATCCCGATGTCATTATGCTGCGTTCCGCAAAACTGCACGATATGGAAATACCTCGATGCCTGAAAGCGGTCGGGCGCGCAGGTGCGGGTACCAACAATGTACCGGTTGCCCGTCTGAGTGAAGAGGGTGTGGTGGTGTTTAATGCCCCGGGGGCGAATGCGAATGCAGTAAAAGAGCTGGTGATAGCCGGAATGTTGCTGGCATGCCGTATTATAATTCAGGCTTGGCAATATGCCTCCAATGTCACCGGCACAGTGGAAGAGCAGAACAAGGCCGTTGAAGACGGCAAGAAAAAGTATGTCGGTTATGAGCTGCCGGGCCGTACGCTCGGGGTTATTGGCCTGGGCGCTATCGGTGTTGAGGTCGCCAATGCAGCCATGGCGCTGGGTATGCGGGTCGTTGGTTTTGATCCGACCATTACCGTAAGAAGTGCCTGGAAGCTGTCCTCAGAGGTGCAGGAAATGTCCAGCGTTGATGAGCTTTTGCAACAATCTGACTTCGTTACTTTTCATGTGCCACTGGTTGAGAGTACTAAAGATTTGTTGAACGCTGAACGAATCACCAGCATGAAAGACGGCGCGGTAATTCTGAACTTCGCCCGCGATGGCATTGTGAACGATGATGCGGTTTTAGCGGCCATTGACAGTGGCAAGATTCGAGCCTATGTTTGCGATTTTCCCGCTGAGAAACTCAAGGGTAACGATCGAGTTATTGCCTTGCCGCATCTGGGTGCCTCAACCGTTGAGGCCGAAGAAAATTGCGCCATTATGATTGCTGATCAGATCAGGAATTTTATGGAAAACGGCAACATAAAAAATTCAGTGAACTTTCCTGATATAAAATTAGCCAGAGTCGGCGATGTGCGCCTGGCTATTGCCAACAAAAATATGCCGGATATGGTCGGGCAGATTTCGCATGTTCTGGGTCAGGCGGGCGCGAATATTTTGCACATGACTAATGAATCCAAAAATGGCTTGGCCTGTACGCTGATCGATCTTGAGTCCAGCATCAGTGAAGATGTGCTCGACAAAATTGTTGAAATTGACGGTGTTCTTAAAGCTCGGCAAATTTAATCACCCCATGACGGAAAAAGACCCCCTTTCTGAAGTTCGTGAACGTATTGATAAAATCGATATTGATCTGCAGCAACTGATATCCGAGCGTGCTGAGTGCGCCGCCAAAGTCGCAGAGATAAAAAATAAGCAGGGTGATAGCGGACATTTTTATCGACCCGAGCGTGAGGCTCAGGTATTACGCGCGGTCAAAGACAGAAATGAAGGCCCGCTAGACGATAATGCCATTGCCGGGATTTTTCGCGAGATCATGGCGGCCTGCCTGGCGCTGGAAAAACCCCTGAAAATCGCCTTTCTCGGCCCGGAAGGGACCTATACCCATTCTGCCGCGCTGAAACATTTCGGCCAGCTTTTTGAAAAAGAATCGGTCGGCAGCATCGAAGAGGTGTTTCGTCTGGTCGAAGCTGACGGGGCCGATTTCGGTGTGGTGCCGGTTGAAAATTCAACGGAAGGAATGATTAATCATACTTTGGATTTACTGATGCAGTCATCGCTCTTCATCAGCGGTGAGGTGGAGTTAAGAATTCGTCACAATCTGCTCTCCAAAGAGAGCGAACTAGCGAATATCAAACGCGTGTATTCGCATCAGCAGTCACTCGCGCAATGCCGTTTATGGCTGGATAAATATTTACCCAATGCCCAGCGCATTGCCACCAACAGCAATGCCGAAGCGGTGCAACTGGCACACGAGCATGAACACGACGCCGCCATTGCCGGCATTCATGCTTCAGAGTTATATGATGTGCCGGTGCTGAAGTCCGACATTGAAGATGAGCCCGACAACACAACCCGTTTTGTCGTTATCGGTAAGCATCAGTCACCGCCGAGCGGAAGTGACCGTACCAGCCTGCTGGTGTTTGCGCATAAACGTCCGGGCTCATTATTTGGTTTGTTAGAGCCGCTGGCGAAACGAAACATCAGCATGAGCAACATTGAATCCCGACCTTCCCGTAAAGGCGTCTGGGAATATGTGTTCTTCATGGATATTGATGGCCATCGGGATGACGAGAATGTGCGGGCGGCTATCGAAGAGATGGAGCAGGCGAGTGCCATGGTGACAATTCTGGGCGCTTACCCAAAAGCCGTTATCTAAAAGCCGTTATCTACACACCATCGTCTAAATCCAATCAATCTAAGACAGTGACAAGCAATCACTATTTGTAAGCGCTATGAAAAAGACATTCCAATCGCTAGCCACCAAAGGCGTGCAAAAACTCATGCCCTATCTCCCCGGAAAACCGGTTGAAGAACTGGAGCGTGAGCTGGGCATCAGCAACTCGATTAAACTCGCCTCTAATGAAAATCCGCTGGGGCCGGGTGCTAAAGCCGTCGCTGCGATAAGGACTCATTGTGAGTCGGTTAATTTCTATCCTGATGGCAGTGGTTACAAACTGCGCGCACGCCTTGCCGGCAAGTTTAAAGTTGACCTGGCCTGTGTAACACTGGGCAACGGTTCCAATGATGTGCTTGAACTTATCGCGCACGCTTTTCTGGACGAACACACAGCGGCGGTTTTTTCAGAATATGCCTTTGCCGTTTATCCCATTTCTGTGCAGGCGGTGGGCGCAACCGCGAATGTCGCTGACGCTTTCCCGCCCGATCACGATACTATGCCACTGGGGCATAATCCGGAAACATTGCTGGCCAGTGTGGATGAAAAAACCCGCGTGCTGTTTATCGCCAATCCTAATAATCCCACCGGCACCTGCCTCTCCACTGCAATGCTCGAGCAGATTCTCGATGGCGTTCCCGGAGATGTAGTGGTTGTTCTGGACATGGCCTACAACGAATACATGGATGAGACCTTTCACTTTGATTTCAGTGAATGGCTGGCCCGCTATCCGAACCTGGTGATCACCGGCACCTTCTCCAAGATTTATGCCCTGGCCGGTTTGCGCATAGGTTATGCACTTTCCAGTGCTGAAATCGCCGATGTCCTCAATCGGGTGAGGCAGCCTTTCAACACGAATATACTGGCGCAGGAAGCAGCGCTGGCCTCGCTGGATGATGAAGATCACATTGAAAAGAGTGTGCTGCTGAATAACGCCGGCAAAAAATATTTGCAACAGGCGTTCATCGAAATGGGGCTGGATTATCTGCCGACCATGGCAAATTTCATTACCGTTAATTTTCATCAGGATGTCCGGCCGATCTATCAGGCGCTATTGCGCAAGGGCGTCATTGTTCGGCCGGTGGCCAACTATAATATGCCGGAATTCCTGCGAATTACTATAGGCACCGAAGCGCAAAATCGACGCTTTATTCAGGCCCTGAGCGAGGTCCTGTCATGACGGCGAAAGTGCAGACAGTCTGTATTATCGGCACCGGCCTGATTGGTGGTTCACTCGCGCTGGCGCTGAAGCAGGCGGGTTTTTGCCGGCACGTGATCGGTGCCGGTCGAACCGAAGCCACGTTGCAAAAAGCCGTTGAGCTAGGCGTTATCGACCATTATGAAATGGATTATGCTGTTGCCGTTAAGGACGCGGACGTTGTTGTGGTCGCGGTGCCCCTGAGTGCAATGAAAAATGTGTTCGAACAGATTGCACCTGCGTTATCCGCAACCGCCGTGGTGACGGATGCCGGCAGCGCCAAGCAGAGCGTGATCAAAGATGCCGAGCTGGCGTTGGCGAAAAACTTCAAGCGCTTCGTGGCCGGGCATCCCATTTCCGGTACGGAGAAAAGCGGAGTCACTGCGGCCTTGGTCGATCTTTATAAAAACCGTAAAGTCATTCTTACGCCGACAGACCGGGCCGATGCTGATGCGGTCAAACTGGTCACTGAAATGTGGCAGGCGGCGGGGGCCGAAGTTGAATCCATGTCCGCCCGGCATCACGATCTGGTGCTGGCGGGCACCAGCCACCTGCCGCATATTCTGGCCTTTGGCCTGGTGGACTGCTTGAATAATCTTGAAGGGGTGGATGAGGTTTTTCGTTTCGCCGCAGGCGGCTTTCGTGACTTCACCCGAATTGCTTCCAGTGATCCGGTGATGTGGCGGGATATATGTCTGAGTAATCGCGAAGATATTTTTCGCATGTTGGAAAAATATCAGCAGCAACTGCAAACGATTCACCAGGCGTTGCAGGACAGTGACGGCGAAGCCCTGATCAATATTTTTGCCCGCGCCAAACAGGCGCGAGATCAATTTAACAATAAATAGTCAGCCTGGAAATCACTGATGAAATTTACAGTACAAAACGGCGGGACGCTCAAGGGTCATATTCGCGTGCCCGGCGACAAATCCATTTCGCATCGCTCCATCATGTTCGCGGCCATCGCCGAAGGCACCAGCCACATCAGCGGTTTTCTGGAAGGTGAAGACAGCCTCAATACCCTGCGCGCGTTTCGTGCCATGGGCGTTGACATTGAAGGGCCGGATAACGGCAAGGTTGTGGTCCACGGCGTCGGCATGCAGGGGCTGAAAAAACCACCGCACGCTCTGGATGTGGGTAACTCAGGAACCTCCATGCGATTGCTGGCGGGACTGTTTTCCGGGCTGGCTTTTGATGTGGAGCTGAAAGGCGATGTCTCGCTTTCCAGGCGCCCCATGGCTCGCGTCACCCGGCCACTGGCGGAAATGGGCGCGGTGGTTGAAACTGCCGCAGAAGGCCGGCCGCCGTTAAAAATCCGCGGTGATAAAGAATTGCATGGCATTCATTACCAGATGCCCATGGCCAGTGCGCAGGTGAAATCGTGCTGTTTACTGGCCGGGCTTTATGCTCAGGGCCGCACCTGTGTGACCGAACCTGCCCCCACGCGCGACCATACCGAGAGAATGCTAACGGCTTTCGGCTGGCCGGTTGAAGTGAAAGCTGGCACCGTCTGCCTGCAAGGCCCGGCCAAACTCAGTGCCTGTGATGTTGATGTGCCCGCGGACATCTCTTCCGCAGCCTTTTTTATGGTGGGTGCCAGCATCGCCCAGGATTCGGATATCAC
>JAQICG010000301.1 GCA_027858635.1 Gammaproteobacteria bacterium
GACGAAGACAGCTTGCGCCGCATCGATAAAAATCCACTGCGTGTGCTCGACAGCAAAAATCCCGGGATGGAAGCACTTATTGCCAACGCACCCAGTTTGCACGACTATCTGGATGAAGAGTCGGTGGAACATTTCGAGCGCCTTAAGGTCTACCTTGATGCCGCCGGCATTGCCTATACGATCAATGCTAGACTGGTTCGCGGACTCGATTATTACTGTAAAACGGTTTTTGAATGGGTGACCGACAGCCTGGGCGCGCAGGGTACCGTTTGCGCAGGCGGGCGCTATGATGGCCTGGTTGAGCAGCTGGGTGGTAAGGCGTCTCCCGCAGCAGGGTTTGCCATAGGCATGGAACGTTTATTGTCATTGATGGATGAAACCGGCGTCTCTGCTCAGGAAGAGCCGGTTGATGTTTATATCATTCCCCAGGCATCGACTGATATCGAACGCACTCTGAATTTAGCGGAAGCAATGCGTGAGGCTTTGCCCGAGTTGAAAGTTCAGATGCATTGTGGCGGAGGTTCCATTAAGTCACAAATGAAGAAAGCGGATAAGAGCGGTGCTGAGTTTACGGTACTGGTTAGTGAAGACGAGCCGGAGCGTGTCGTTATCAAATATTTGCGCGAAGCAAAAGCGCAGCAGCTGGTGGATCAAGCTGCGGTCATTAATTTTTTAGATAAAAATAATTAGGAAAACGCCATGCAAGATTTTGAAACAGAAGAGCAACAATTGGAAGCCATTAAAAGATGGTGGCATGAGAATGGCTCATCGATATTGATCGGCCTGGCGATTGGCGGGCTTTCGCTAGGCGGATGGAGCTGGTACCAGAACACACAGACCGACCACAGTCTTGAGGCCAGTGATATGTACGTATCTGTGGTTACCCAGGCCGAAAGAAATAGCGGCAGCGCATTTGATACCACGACCGCTGACAAGCTGGTGGCAGGTTACGCAGACACCCCTTATGCCGCACTATCTTCACTGGTAGTTGCAAAGCACGAACTGCGTGCCGGCAATACCGAGCAGGCCGTAACGCGTTTGCAGTGGGTGCAATCCAACGCCGTGCAGGATGAACTCAAACAGCTTGCTCAGCTCAGATTGGCTCGATTGCTGATTGCTCAAAATAAATACGATGCAGCCTATGGGCTGCTTAGTGCCGAACATCCCGTTGCTTTTGATGCTTTATATGAAGAGCTCAAGGGCGATGTGTTTGTCGCCAGAGGTGAGCGAGAACAGGCGCGTATCGCTTATGACAAGGCGATTATCAGCGCAGCTAACCCCAGCCACTGGTTGCAGTTAAAGCGTCAAAATCTGGGTGCATCCAGTATAGGCAATGCAGAATTAGCTGAGCCTGCTACATGATCGCACTGCGTTATAGCCTACTGGTATTTGGACTGTCTTTGCTGACAGCGTGTGGCGGCAATGACGATAATGTAGAGCCGCCCGCGTCGTTAACCGACTTCGAGTCGACTAAAGTATTGCACGAGCAGTGGTCGTTAAGTACCCACAGTGGCGTAGAGCAGCAATTTCTATTTATCGAACCATTGCTGTTGAACGACCGCATAATTACCGCCGGACGCGATGGCACTGTCACCGTGGTTGATGTGAATAGCGGCAAGCGGCTGAAAAAAATTGATCTTGACACTACCTTGAGTGGCGGTGTCGGCGGCGATGACAATCTCTGGTTGTTGGCAACAAAAGATGGCGAATTAATCGCCATTGACGGGGCGACTGCCCTGATCAAATGGCGGGTGAATGTGCCGAGCGAGGTTTTAATTAAACCGGTACTGTCAAAAGAGTCGGTTTTTGCCCGAACTGTTGATGGTCAGGTTATCAGTCTCAGTCGTGTCAGCGGC
The DNA here is from genome assembly GCA_027858635.1 of Gammaproteobacteria bacterium. GTDB lineage: Bacteria > Pseudomonadota > Gammaproteobacteria > SZUA-229 > SZUA-229 > LH-M37. Next base: position 1,857 of record JAQICG010000301.1, read on the forward strand.
AAACTGCAATGGAGTTACCAGCAAACCAAGCCCGCTTTAACATTGCGCGGCAGCAGTCAGATGGTGCTGGCTCGTGATCGTATCTATACCGGTATGGCCAACGGACGTGTTGTTGCTCTCTCTGTTGATAATGGCGAAGTGATCTGGGACATGGCGCTTTCCACACCACAGGGACATTCTGAAATCCAAAGGCTGGTTGATGTTGATGGTCATGCTGAGCTGTTTGGCTATATTTATTATGTAGCAGGTTACCAGGGACGCATTGCCGCCATTGATGCCCAGAAGGGACAGTTCCTGTGGGCGCGTGACTTCTCCTCTTATTCAGGGGTGACGGTGGATGCGAAAGCTGTTTATAGCAGCGACGAGCGCAGTCATGTCTGGGCACTGGATCGCTTCAGCGGCGCCACCCTCT
>JAQICG010000414.1 GCA_027858635.1 Gammaproteobacteria bacterium
GGGTTTCATCTATTCGGGTTACTACCCGATGGGTGCTGACGAGCCTCATAACGACCTGACTTCCTGGGCACTGGAAACCTTGCGCGAACGCTCCATTGCCCGCGCATCAAAAGATATCCAGGTGCCGACCGATCTGAATTCGCCCGAGCGGTTGCTGGCAGGTGGTGCGGATTACAATGATATGTGCGCTGGCTGCCACCTAAAACCGAGCGTGACCCAGAGTGATTTTACCCTGGGACTTTATCCTGAACCACCAAACCTCAGCCAAATCGCAACTCTTCAAAACGATGTCGAAAGGCTGGCCCAGCAGCGTTTCTGGATCATCAAACACGGCATCAAGGCGTATGGCATGCCGGCCTGGGGGCCGGGTCATGATGATGAGCGCATCTGGAGCATGGTAGCTTTTCTGCAACGCCTGCCCGAGTTGTCGCCGCAGCAATATCAGATACTGACCGCACGCAGTGTAGATGACGCCGGGCATCATTAAAGGTAAGTTACAGGTGGAAAACAGTGTTGCATGTTTATCACGACCACAGAACCCTTCAGAACATTAAGGAACATCATGACTCAAGAACAAGATCGTACAACACGCTATGCTGAGGGAAGCCTGACTCTGACGGGTACAGTGATGTTAGGCACAGGGGTCATGATTGGTGCCGGTATTTTTGCCCTGACAGGGCAGATGGCCGAAATGGCCGGTGTACTGTTCCCGTTGGCTTTCCTGGCTGCCGCGGTAATTGTGAGTTTTAGCGCCTATTCCTACATCAAAATTTCTAATGCCTATCCATCAGCGGGTGGCATTGGGATGTATCTGTACAAGGCATACGGTGATCGGCTGCCCACCGCATTTAATGCGTTGTTGATGTACTTTTCAATGGTGATTGCGCAGAGTTTCCTGGCCCGTACATTCGGCGCGTATACCATGCAATTATTTGGGGGTGACGATTCTGGTTATATGGTTCCAGTGCTGGGTGTTGCGCTTATTCTAACGGCGTTCGTTATTAATCTGCTAGGCAATCGCTCGATCCAGAGGGTGGCAGGCCTGATTGGTATATTGAAAATCAGCGGTATACTGATTTTTGGCCTTGTTGGTATCAGCCTGGTTGATGATCTTGCGATTAATTTCAGTTTTCAGGGAGAGAGTGGAATAGTCGGCAACTTTCTCGGTGCCACCGCGCTTGGCATTCTGGCTTTCAAGGGATTTACCACCATTACCAATAGTGGCTCCGAGATAATCAATCCTCGCCGCAATGTTGGGCGGGCCATTATCATTTCAATCGCCGCCTGTGTCGTTATCTATACGCTAGTTGGCTTTACCGTTGCCGGCAACCTTTCCCTCAGTGAGATTATTGCAACCCGTGATTATTCACTGGCCGCTGCTGCTCGACCTGCGCTTGGCGAATACGGCGTCTGGTTTACCGTTGCGATTGCCATGATGGCAACAGCAGGGGGGATCATTGCCAGTATTTTTGCAGTGTCCAGAATGCTGGCCATGTTGTCAGAAATGAAGTTGGTGCCGCATAGCCACTTTGGTATGCCAGGCAGCGTTCAGAAGCACACACTGGTTTACACCGTAGTGCTAGGTCTTTTGCTTACCGCGTTTTTCGACCTGTCCCGCATCGCTGCTCTGGGTATCATCTTCTATCTGGTAATGGATATTGCGTTACAGTGGGGGGTATTGCGTTACCTGCTAAACGATATTCAGGCCAAGCGATGGGTACCGGTGACTGCAATTATTTTGAACCTGTTGGTACTGGGTGGATTTATCTGGGTCAAACTTAATTCCGACCCATTCGTTATTGGTGTCGCCGTTGTCGCAATGGTTCTGATTGCGATCAGTGAACTGATATTTTTGCGCTCAATGTCAACAAAGAAAACTGAGCATGAGGGCAAGACTCATAAGCATCATTGATGACGGCCACTCATGACTAGCACTAAAGGGAAAGGCATGTTGATGTATATGAGTGATGCGCCTGATTTGATCACTTGCAATTATGGCGTTTTAGAAATGCATAAAAAAGAACACACGTTTGTGAGTGTCAGAAGCCAATCCGGCTGTTTGGCATCGAAACCTGAAACTTACAACTCTATTTGTCTTCGGAGGCAAGCATGTATCGATTTAAATTAGCAGGCTCGGTGTTGGGACTGCTGATGCTGCCCTTGCTCGTAGCCTGTAACGATGTGACGGAAAACCCCGACACATCTGAGCAGTCCGCCAGTGATACTGAAAAACTCACCGTCTACAAGAGACCGACCTGTGGCTGTTGTAAAAAATGGATAGATCACCTCGAAGCTGAGGGCTTCGAAGCGAGTGCCGAGCATCCGGTGGATCTGGGCGCTATCAAAGATCGTTATCGAATAAAGAACAACCTGCGCTCCTGTCACACTGCCGTGTCATCACAAGGTTATGTTTTTGAGGGGCATATCCCCGCTCGTTACATTCATCAGTTTCTGGCCAGTCCACCCGTTGACGCTATAGGGCTGTCAGTGCCGGCCATGCCCGTTGGCAGTCCAGGGATGGAATACGAGGACAAGTTTATGCCTTACCCGGTTTTGCTGATGAAAAAAGACGGTAGTACAGAAGTGTTTGCCAGTGTGCAAAGCGTGGCTCAGCAGCATCAGCCATTCAATCAGCAGGAAGTGCAGCCATGAGAATTTTCATTACAATGCTTTTCGTTCTGCCGCTCGGTATGAGCAGTGTTGCTGCCGTTGCACAATCCCCTAAAGAGTTTATTAACAGCAATAAAAAACAAACCGTTGTGACCTGCAACCCGAACAAAACCTCGATAAAAACCTGTGAAGAATATTCAAGTCTACAACCCGTCCCTTAGACTCGGGTCAAGGTCTTTCCTCGTTGATATTCTTATTTACGGCCATTCACCTCAATGAGGCTTTAAAAAAAATAGACGTCCTTGTCCCAACTTCAGGAGTCACGCTGAAACTTATTTTTCAAAAGTCTCACGTATATATTTAAGCACCGCCGATATTTCAGCTGCACTTAAATTCGGATTACCACCTTTTGGTGGCATTGCCATTGGTGAGCCTTCGCTCTGAAAACCATTAGTTATATGATCAATTAATATGCTATCGGATTTTGATAATACGCCATCACTGCTGGTAAAGTCTGACATTCCTGGAAATGCGCCCTTACCGTCACCGCCATGGCAGGCGATGCACGTTTTATCGTAAGTTTCCTTTGCCGTGACACCTTTACTAATTACTGCTGCAATCTGTGTCGAGCCTGAAGCAATAGTCTTAGTGTTTGATGCTTGCAGGAACGAAATTAAATCTCTTGTTTCCTGTCCGGTTAAACCGGCACGTACACGCATGTGAAACGCTGTTGATATCCACTGGTCATCACGCAGTTCTTTTGGTCCACGCATGTTATGGCAGCGATTACAGTTATTCGCCCATACTTTAGAGCCTTTAGAAAAGTTACCCGCTTCCGGAAAATCAGCCGCCTGAGCGGTTACTAGCAGGCCACTTGAAAACAGTAGAAAAACTGTAAACAGCGCCGAGTTACCTATTGTTTTATTAAAATATTTCATGTCTTTCTCCTCAGAATCCGTAAGCCAGCTGTAGCATGGTGCGATCTGCATCACTATTAGCGCCATCCAGACCATCATTTAATTCATGCGTCAACTTGACGATAAAGTTATTGCTAACCAGATAATTTACGCCTATTGCCGTTTGTTTCTGATCAACACTGGCATGAGGTGAATCATAATCCGTATAACGCAGCACACCTTCCCATTTGGTATTCGGTAGTCGGTAGGCAGCCTGGGTGTACCATGTTGTCCACTCTGCCGCTTCGCTTGCCGTTACCCCGGTTGTAGCTTCACCGACCTCGGTTTTAACGTACTCAGCCCGCAGACTCATATTGCCGGTAAACCAGATAAAGTCTGCACCGAGAACATCATAATTGCGTGGCGTTTCACCTGCCAATGGACCCACTGTGTCAGGTGGCAAATCTCCTTCATGACCTTCAACATTAGTCACGGTTGCCATACCGGTGGCTAAAGACAGTCCTATCTCAACAGAGGCAATCGGCAGTATGCCGATGCGACCGCCCCAGGTTTTTTCACCATCAACATCGGCACCGAAACCTTCCGCGGCAACACCGTCGAGTTCATATCCTTCAACACCACCTGCACCATCATCCTCGGCTTCGGCATTGATTTCAGGCCCATTGGAAGCATACACGGCATAATTGGCACGCATGCTCCCCA
>JAQICG010000239.1 GCA_027858635.1 Gammaproteobacteria bacterium
GCGAAACACAGTCCAATGGTTCGCGTGAAGTGCTCGCGCCACCACCGCCTGAGCTCTGATCATTCACCGCAGAGATAAAGCAAAATTGCACTTAAATTCGTATTTCTTGTCAGTTTTAATGTGCACATGAATACTGAATAGCACAACAAGTTTTTCTCTGCGGCAACCACGTTGTTTGTTCTATTAATAATTAACGCTATCTGATTAAACCCAAACCCATGCATTTTTTAACTATGAGTTTTTTACCGCATCGTTTCTTAAATTTGATTTTTTTAGGCCTGCTGGCTTTACCGCTCACGGTGCAGGCCGGGGATGGTGAGCGCCTGCTCGATCGTTTTCTGAAAGAATCGAAAACCATGTCAGCGGATTTTCAGCAGACCCTGCGCGCCGACGACAATGAAGTAATGCAGCAATCGAAGGGACATTTCTATTTGAGCCGCCCGGGCCGGTTTCGCTGGAATTATACCGAGCCTTATGAGCAGGAAATCGTCTCTGATGGTGAGCGGGTCTGGATCTATGATGTCGATTTACAGCAGGTCACGGTACAGCCACAATCAGCATCCGCCAACAATACGCCCATGGCGCTGATGGAAGGCAAGCTGCAACTGGAAGAGGCCTATGAGGTCACTGAGTTGGATCATCGTGACGGCATTTATCGGCTAAAGCTTTCCAGTAAATCAAAAGATGTTGATTTTTCGGAGCTGATTGTGGGCGTCGATCAGCGGGGCTTGAAGTTCATGCAGCTCAGGGATCAGTTTGAGCAGACCACTGATATTGTATTTGAAGCGCGGACGCTGAATAAAGAGCTGCCCAATGAGCTGTTCGAGTTTACGCCACCGGAGGGTGTTGACGTTTACGGTAATCTGTAATGGCTGATCTGCTAACGACGGCGACCAATCACACCCCCTATCGGCCCCTGGCCGATCGCATGCGGCCGGTGAGTCTGGATGATTTTTATGGACAGCAGCACATGCTGGATGAGAAGGGCGCATTAAGGCAGGCGCTCGAAGCCGGTAGCCTTCATTCCATGGTGTTCTGGGGACCACCCGGCACCGGTAAAACTACGCTGGCGAGAATCATTGCGCACTATTCCGATGCCGCCTTTCTCAGCCTTTCCGCTGTTCTTTCTGGCGTTAAGGATATTCGTGCGGCCATTGAACAGGCTAAACAGCACCGTGCTGAAGGGCGATTGACCATTCTGTTCGTTGACGAGGTGCACCGTTTCAACAAGTCGCAGCAGGATGCTTTTCTGCCCTATATTGAAGACGGCACTCTCTATTTTATAGGCGCGACCACGGAAAATCCTTCCTTCGAACTGAATAACGCGCTGCTGTCGCGGGTTAAAACCTATGTATTAAAAAGTTTGCCGCCCGAGGAGATCAAGCACCTGCTGCAGCGCGCTTTACAGCAAGAAGCCGGTCTGGCGAACGAGCATATCAATATCGAAGACAGTGAGCTGGATGCACTGGCGCAGATTGCCGATGGCGATGCCCGACGGGCATTGAATTTTCTTGAGATTGCCGCTGATCTGGCCGAGCCTGCTGATAATGGTCAGCGGCTGATTACGCGCGCCATTGTGCAGGACGTTAGTGCACACAGCCTGCGTCGGTTTGACAAGGGCGGCGACGCCTTTTACGAGCAGGTTTCAGCCCTGCATAAATCCGTGCGCGGTAGTAATCCCGATGCCTCCCTGTACTGGTTTGCGCGCATGATCGACGGTGGCTGTGATCCGCTGTATGTGGCACGGCGGGTAGTGCGCATCGCCTCTGAAGATATTGGTAATGCCGACCCGCGTGGTTTGCAGCTCGCTCTGGACGCCTGGCAGACCTATGAGCGTCTGGGCAGCCCTGAAGGCGAGCTGGCGATTGCGCAGGCGATTGTCTATCTGGCCAGCACCGCCAAAAGCAATGCGGTGTATATGGCGTGGAACGAGGCCCTGGCCGATGCCCGCCGGTCAGGCAGTCTGGAGGTGCCGATGCACATTCGTAACGCGCCCACCGGCTTGATGAAAGATATGGGCTATGGCGAAAATTACCGTTATGCCCACAATGAAGCAGAAGCTTTTGCCGCGGGGGAGACCTATTTCCCCGAAACGATGGGTGATCGGGTCTATTTTCATGCGGTGGAGCGGGGGCTGGAGCTTAAAATTAAGGAGAAGTTGGACCGATTTAGGGCGAAAAATAATTCGTCTAAAAAATGACCGGTTGAATTAGGAGGCTGTCGGATTCAGGATGAATTGGCTGCGGAAGCGGGAGAGCGGCTCAAATCTCCCCGATTTTTCGTTGCGTAGAATAACTATGCGCCTCAAAATCGGGAAAATTTGTGCTCACTCTCCCACTCCCTCGCTTCAATCCCCCTAAACCCGACAGCCTCCTGGTACAAATAAAAACAGAGGCCATGGCCTCTGTTTTTATTTATTCTGTTTGTATGGTTTTCGACTAAGGGGGCAGTATTTTGTTAACGATATTCAGTACCCGATTAGGCTGGATGGGTTTGGTGATCCAGGCATCGGTAGAGACAGATTCGCCATCTTCCAGCCTTTCCTGCTCGTTCTCGGTGGTGAGCATGCAAATCGGTGTATAAGCATGATCCTCAAGTTTTCTGATTTCCCAGATAAACTCGATACCGTCCATGTTAGGCATGTTCAGATCGGTAATGACCAGATCAACCTTTTCACCTCTATTGAGAATGGCCATGCCTTCAACCCCGTCGCTGGCGGTCAGAATGTTGTAACCTGCTACTTTTAAAACAGTTTTCATGACAGCAAGAATGGACCGGGTGTCATCAACGATTAAAATAGTTTTTGCCATGTAACCCCTCAAATAAAATATATTTACGTATATTACGATTATTCTATAGTACTGTCTGCGCTCTGACCAGTATGGATTCTAGATACAGCTTTGATGTATATCCAGCACTATTAGTAATATATAATCAAATGAAATTAGGTCAGGAAAATGCTTTTCAGCGGATTGGGCGGGCTTTAAGTCTGTTTAATTTTTCAGGGCATTAAGTTTCTCAAACAGTGATTTATCGATGAACTCAATAATAATGAAAATAAAGCTGTTCTGTGTGAGGAATTTCATGCGAAATCACCATATCTG
>JAQICG010000386.1 GCA_027858635.1 Gammaproteobacteria bacterium
TCATTTTTCTTCTAAGGAAAACGGTTTAAATCGCCGTGGATAATGAAACTGCCCGAATCAACAGCGCCGTCAGTGACCGCAACGTCCAGCCATTGAAGCAGATCCGCCGACATGATCGGCACCGGATAATATTTTTGAATAGATGCACCGCTGGCGTTTCTGAAATCGGACTGAATATCAACGAACCATGCTCTGCCCTCATTTTTTAGCAGTTCCAGACGGGTATTTATCTCCACCTCGGAATTCAACGCATAGAAATTATCCGTACTGATCTGCCAGCGATTATTATCATGCTCGACGTGCACCACGCCTGACGCCAGATCAACATTCAGCGGCTGGGGGAACAGCTCGCCGAAATCCATTGCCACCTTCTCGGACAGCAATTTGATGCTGGCCCGGGCGTCACTGTACAGCAGGGAACCATCTATACCGTTAAAGGAGATGTCACTGTCGGGCAGCTGGAAATAGAAATTCTCAAAAACTGAAGAGAGCTTGATGTTTGCGCTATCTTCAGCGGGCAGATACATTGAGAGATTATAGAGATCCCCTCCGAAATGATTCAGCTGATAAGCGCTGGCGATGGCGGCCTGCTCTTCATCTAGAAAAACGCCGGCGATGCTGATTAAATCCTGCGAGCGCAGATAACTCGCACTGGCGAATAATCCCGCCTCATCCTGCACAAGAGCAACATTGGCAGGCTGTTGCCAGGCAACGGCCTGCTTCACCAGATGGAGATCACGACCGTTGAAACGCCAGCCGTCCGCTGTTTCCCCCCAGTCAATTTTGCCCTCAATACTATCAACAGAGAAGCGACCGCGATTTTCCCGGTTGACCTCCAGCTGTCTCACCAGGGCATCAACGGTGATATCCGATACACGTCTGTCCTGCATCGTCAGCCATAATTCACCACTGAAAATCCCTTTAACTTCAGGCCACTCTGCCACATCCAGCACTGACAGACTCTGATCTATATTGATCTTCTTGCCCTGTATATAGACATCCAGATCCGCTTCTAATAAATGTTCAATATCGTCGCTGGTCTTAACCACCAGTCGAAACGATTCTCCGTAAATTTCCGGTAGCTGTAGATTTACCTCCAGTGAGTGATCACCGAAGTACTCCTCAACATAGATATTGGCACCGATAAAATCCAGCGACTCAGATTGCAGCCGATAATCCTGCCAGTGGATATCGCTTTCCAATAAAGAAAAACTGGTATTTTTTATTGCCGCAATGAGCTCACTGGACGTGTTATTCCCGGAGACCTGTGCCGCATTGCCGCTAAATTCAACACCTTGAATTCGCCATCGGTTATCGGCATAACGTTCGATATAAAGATCTGCGCCTACCAGGCTTACATCTCCGATAGTGGGAGACCATTGCAGCAACGAATCAGCCAGAGCCAGTGCAAAAAAAGCCTCCTCCAGTCGCAGCAGCTCACGCTGACTGTCTTTATCATAGATAACAACATCGATTAATTTGAGACGGGGAACCAGCCAGTACATATCCGCATCCATGCGGGCAATCGAAACCGGCAGCCCGATCTGCCGACACAGCGCCTGCTCAACGTCTTCTATATAACCGGTGGCGTGGGGCAGCACTGTTCGCAGCACGCTGAAAGCCACCGCCATAACAATCAGTGTGATTGCAACGGTGTAGATCAGGCCAAGACGAATTTTATCAAGCCAGGTCATTGAGCATTTTCCGGCATTACACTGTCAGCAACATTACAAAATCACAACGTCATATTGTTCCTGGGTATAAAGCGATTCAGCCTGAAAACGGATCGGGATATTTATAAAATCTTCAAGCTCGGCCAGACTGGCTGATTCTTCGTCAACCAGTAGATCCACCACTTCCTGCGAAGCCATCACCATCAGCTCTTTGGCATCAAACTGTCGTGCCTCGCGCAGAATTTCTCTGAAAATTTCGTAACAGATAGTCTCGGCTGTTTTTATTGAACCTCGACCTTCGCAGGCGGGACAAGTACCGCAGAGCACATGTTCCAGGCTTTCGCGGGTGCGTTTTCGCGTCATCTCTACCAGCCCCAAGCTTGATACTTCGCAAATATGGGTGCGGGCATGATCTTTATCCAGGGCTTTTTCCAGGGCTCTCATTACCTGACGTTTGTGCTCATCGACGCCCATGTCGATAAAGTCCAGAATAATAATACCGCCCAGATTGCGCAGGCGTAATTGGCGCGCAATGGCCTGAGCCGCTTCCAGGTTGGTTTTAAAGATGGTCTCTTCCAGATTGCGGCTACCGACATAGGCACCGGTGTTAACGTCGACCGTGGTCATCGCCTCGGTTTGATCAAAGATGAGATAACCACCGGACTTCAAATGTACTTTACGGTCCAACCCCTTGTGGATCTCATCTTCCACGCCGTGCAAATCAAAAATGGGACGTTCACCGGGATAGTGTTCAATTTTTCCTACGATCTCCGGCACATAGGTATCCGCAAATTCCAGCATGGCACAATAGGTTTCACGCGAATCCACGCGGATTTTTTCGAGATCATCATCAACCATATCCCGCAGGGTTCTCAGGTACAGCGGTAAATCTTTATGCACGACTTTGACCGCTTCGGTATTGGGCGAAGCGCTAATGCTCTCCCACTGGCGGTTAAGATAATCAATATCTCTGGCGATCGACTCTTCACTGGCTGCCTCTGCCGCAGTACGTAAAATGTAGCCCATGCCCTTCTTCAGTCCGCCTTGCGACAGCAACAGGCGTTTGAGTCGCTCGCGTTCTGTCTCGCCTTCAATGCGCGAAGAAACACCGACATTAGCGGAATTGGGCATAAACACCAGGTAACGGGAAGCAATGGATATATTGGTAGTCAGGCGTGCGCCCTTGCTGCCCAGTGGATCTTTGATTACCTGCACTAGCAGATTCTGCCCCTGCCTCAATAACTGGCTAATCTGGAGCACTTCCGCCGCATCACCGTTATCGCCATTGCCGTTTTGTTTGCTATAACCCGCCATATCGGAAACATGCAGAAATGCCGCGCGATCCATACCCACCTCGACAAAAGCCGCTTCCATGCCCGGCAGCACTCTCACCACCTGGCCGTTGTAGACATTGCCCACCAGTCCACGGCTACGGCTACGCTCAATATAAAGCTCGTGCAGCATCCCGTTCTCAAGAATCGCCACTCGCGTTTCCTGCGGGGTGATATTGATCAATACTTCCTTACAAATTGACATTGTGTCTCTTTTGGTCTGATGAGGCGCATTAAGTTATTAGCGCTAAATGACTCATATTTAATTTATCAGTCTTAATTAGTCAGCAGCTTAATCCGGGCTTTCGCCAGCAGATCTGCTGTCTCGTACAGCGGCAAACCCATCACCCCGGAGTAACTCCCCTGCAAATTTTTCACAAACTGAGCCGCCATGCCCTGAATGGCATAGGATCCCGCCTTATCCAGCGGCTCGTCGGTGGCCACATACGCCTTAATCGCGCTGGCAGACAGGCTGGCAAACTCGACCTGACTGCTGCTCAAGGCGGTATATTCAGCGCCAGCGGTCTTTACCACGACTGCCGTATGTACCTGATGAACCCTGCCGGAGAGTTTAGCTAACATTAACTCCGCCTGCTCGCTATCGGTCGGTTTGCCGAGCACTTCGCCCTCCAGCTCAATGATGGTATCCGCCCCTAACACAGGCAGTCCAATACCCTGCCGAGCCATTAGCTCGAAGCCGAAACGGGTTTTTTCCAGCGCCAGCCGCTGCACAAAAACCAGCGGCGACTCCCCCTGATGCAGGCGCTCTTCTAGGTCAACAGGTTGCACCTGCGCACGAACACCGATTTGCCGAAGCAACTCCAGGCGTCTGGGCGAGGCTGAAGCCAGAACAAGCGGGTGATGCCTCTGTTGATGCTGATGTTGAGATTTAGGTCGAGGTTGATTCATAAAAGTATAAACCGGCAAGATAACACATTGTAAATCAAGTAATTTCTGACAACGATTGCCGGGCAAAGTTTTCTTCGAACCGGCAATGCCGGCATGGCCATGATCACAATACACCTTCATGCTCAAGCAGCCGGCGCTTGATATTTAATGACGCACCCTCGGTGCTGCCGGCAAAACCGCCCATCCCGTCTTTGGCAACGATGCGATGGCAGGGAATAATCAGAGGCACCGGGTTCGCCCTGCAGGCACCACCAATCGCCCGCGCCGAAGTGTTCAGCTGACGCGCCAGCTCACCATAGCTCAGCACCTGACCGGCAGGAATCCGGCGCAGCGCCTGCCAGACTCTTTTCTGAAACGATGTGCCCTGCACCTGTAGTTCGATATCGAAGGCCAGATCAGGCAGTTGTTTCGTGCAGTAATCATGAATCTGCTGACAGGCCTTGCGGGCCTGCTCTGACTTTGGAGCGCACAGTTCCTGCTGCGCCATAAAGCCCACACTGCACAGAATACCGGCTTCAAACATCAACGCCATTCTGGTAAACGGCGTATTGATCACCACCTGCTCAGTGCTCATCAGATCGGTTTTTTTCGGCATTACGCAACAGACGAATATGTTGCAGCTGCTGCCTGATGGCAGCCTTTCTGGAATCGGAGGCGGTGACCGACATCAGCCCGTTATAGATAAGCCGGGCATCGTCGTACAGGCCCGATTTAACCAGAACCCCTGCGGCATTGAAGCGCGCCGACTGTGCCCACAAGGGGGCCTCTGTTTCATCAGCCAACTGCGCCGATTTCAGATATGACCAGGCCGCACGCTCGTACTGCTCAAGCGCAGCGTAGGATTCCGCTTTCCAGAAAAAAAGCTCCCGATGAAGAGCCTGATCCAGCCATTCGGGTTTGAGCGAATTCAACAATGCCAGCACCTGCGGGTGACGGCCCACGGCCTGCAGATCGAAGATGACCTGCAGAAACTGATCCAGCTGCGCCGGGGAAATTTGCTCCGCCTGATTCACCGTAGTGGCGAGCACAGCTTCTCCCTGTGCATAAGCCCCTTCCAGTATCATGACCCGGGCCTTGCGCATTTCCCAGGCAAATACTTCCTGCCCCTGTGGCGGCTGCTGCACACTTTGCATTAAGCGCACGGCCAGCTTCGTATCGCTTTTGGACAGGGCGTAATCGAGCAGGCTATAGCGCACTTCCAGCGGCAGACTTTTCAGCGATGCGATTTTTGTCGTGTGCAGATAGAGCTGATTGACCAGCTCGAGTCCGTTTTTATCTTTCGCCAGTAAGGCCACGATCTCTTTATGCGCCGCCTGTTTTTTTTCTATATCGCGAGCATTAAAGGCCAGCACTGCATACAGACTCAGTGCCTCGACCGTCTGGTTTTTTTTCTGTAACTCACCGGCCTTTTTATACCAGGCCAGATCATCACCCAGTAGCAGTTTCGAACGATTCCCCAGCTGTCTACCGATGCTCTGATAGAGCTGCCACAAATGATCGCTACTGATATTATATTCTTCACCCATAAAAGCATGAGCCTCACGCCGTACCAGCAACTCCTTGAGCACCTCGGTGGCGGCGCTTAATTTTTCCTGGCTCAGATAAGCCTGATACAGCACATAACGGTAAGCCCATATTTCGCCTGTGTTCATTTTCTCCTGGCCAGGAGCAGCCTGCGCCTGTTGCACATAATGCCCTGCCTTATCGGGATAAGCGCGCAACCCGGCGAGCAGACGCAAAGCCTGAGCGATATGCGAGGGAGAGTCGGCCAGAAGAGCCATGGTCTCTTCTGCGCGGCCGGTGCGCAACAGCGAACGAGCCTGCAACAGACGCCAGTCCAGATTCAAGTTTCGATGGTTGTGGCTATAATCGTGCTGATAACGCAACAGCGCTTTTTGTGCATCGTGGTCCGCATTCATCGCCAGATAGGCGCGAATCACCAGCCGTCGCCAGAGCGCCACCATGTCGGAATAATTCAGATCCAGATTAGCCCGGGAAGATTGCCAGAGCAACGTGCGCAGCTGTGTCAGCGCCTGTTCCGCCTGTCCCAGCCTCAGTCGCGCCATGACCTGTTGAGTGCTAAACCAGCGGGTAATATGGATGGATATCTGCTGAGCGGAATCGGCTTCATGCAGCAATGCGTCGGTGCGCTCAATCAGCCCTTGCCAGTCATCCAGTGCCGATAACAGGGCAATGCGCTTGCGCTCGAAGGCGTACCATTCAGATGAATAGACCGGCCAGTTCTGCTGCTCCTGACTCAGCAAACGCAGGGCCAGCGCCGGCATGCCCAGCTGCACCAGCTCATCCATCTGCGCCAGCGACTGGAAAGCCACCGGTGCTTCATCCGATAGCTCCAGCTCAAACACCGTCTCCAGCGATGGCGGTGTAGTCTGCTCTGCATAAGTCAGCGGTGTCCACAGACCGACCAACAGTAATGGCAGTAAAATGGAATTTTTTAACGCGTAAAACTTCATGTTCGGCAGTTTACCCCGCAATAAAAAATATTTCCCGCAGACAAAAAAAGTGGCCCTCAAAAGGACCACTCAGTTGCTACATCAGTTATTACAAACCCGCAATAGCTTACAATTTTTCCTTGATACGTGCCGCTTTGCCGGTCAGACCACGCAGGTAGTACAGCTTGGCACGACGCACTTTACCGCGGCGTTTTACGTTGATTTCCGCAATGCTGTTGCTGT
>JAQICG010000433.1 GCA_027858635.1 Gammaproteobacteria bacterium
CGATATCTGAAATTTGTAATATGTATGGAAAACTCTAAATCCATTAATGAATGAGCCTTTGGTTAACCATAATTTTGGTTTTCTCTGCGCCTCTGCGGTGAACGCTTTTTATTACTAACTGATAGATTTTACATTCTGTTCATTATCGGAACACCACAGTTTAGGTTTTTCGATAAAGTGGCCCTGGGCATAATCAACGTTGATCTCATTCAGCAGGTCAAAAATGGCTTTGCTTTCCACGTATTCAGCCACTGTTCTCAGGCCCATTTCGAGACCGATATCGTTGATGGCGACGACAATGGCCCGATCAGTAGAATCGGTCACCATGTTCTGGATGAATTCGCCGTCTATTTTTAGATAATCAACCGGGAGGCTCTTCAGGTAGGAGAATGAACTCAGGCCGCAACCAAAGTCATCGAGTGCGAACATACAGCCCATGGCTTTTATCTTGTTGACCAGTTCAATGGCGACGCCCAGGTTTGAGATAACCACCGTTTCGGTGATTTCAAAGCAGATGATATCGGGCGATATTTTGAAGTGATTGAGTTGATCGCGAATAAATTTGACAATGCTGTTGTCGCAAAGCGTCTGTCCGGAGAGGTTGATGTTGTAGATTTTTCTATCGCCGGCGGATTCACACCGGATATTTTTGAAGGCGGTGCTGATTATCCAGCGATCAATCACCGGCATCATTTCATAACGTTCGGCTGCAGGTAGAAAAGCCAGCGGGGCTATGATTTCTCCCTCTTTACCCAGCATGCGCAGTAACACTTCGTAAGGCGGCGTGACGCCGTTTTTAATGGCGGTGACTTTTTGCGTGACCAGTCTGAAGCGGTCTTCTTTTAGGGCATCCTGAATCCGGGTGAGCCACTGTATCTCGCCATGGCGTTTTTCGATTTCGACATCATTCTCGGCATAAATATGTATTCTATTTCGCCCCAGGTCCTTGGCGATGTAGCACGATGCATCGGCGCGGCGCAGAATGTCCTGAAGCGTACCGCTGTCTTTTGTAATAGCGACTACGCCGATGCTTACGCCGATATCAAAAACTTTTTTGTTCCAGGTGAAAGTAAAGTTCTTGATGGCGGTGCGCAGGGAGTTGGCAATGTCTACGGCATCTTCGATAGAGCAGTTAAAAGCAATGACGCCGAATTCATCACCGCCGAGACGCGCCAGGCAGTCAGTGGCGCGAATGCTGTGAGGCATCAGCCTGGAAAGTTCCCGTAACAGCTGATCACCCGCCATGTGACCGCAGGTGTCGTTTACGATCTTGAATTGATCAAGGTCGAGGTAGCAGAGGGCATGTTTGCGATTGTCTTCATTGGCACTGCGTATTACCTGAGCCAGTTGGCGTTCGAATTCTCTGCGGTTGAGCAGGTTAGTCAGAGAGTCGTGGGATGCCTGAAATTCCAGTTCGCGGGAAAGATTGCGGATGTGTGAGGTGTTGATGAAGACCAGTACCGCACCGATAATATCACCATGCCTGTCTTTGAGGGGAGAGGCGGAAGTTTCAATCGAGTATTCTTCCCCGTGCGCACCAATCAATAACATGGGCTCGCTGTATTCGATCAGGCATTCCTGGTTCAGGCAATCAAAAAGGGTACTGTCGACTTCAGCATGGTCGGCTTCACTGACGATAACCACCACCTGTTCCAGCGGCAACTGCAATGCCTCATCGGCTGTCCAGCCGGTAAGTTGACAGGCAACCGGGTTCATGTAGGTGATGTTGTGTTCAGTGTCGGTGGTGATGACTGCTTCACCGATGGAATCAAGTGCGACTTCGGCGAGCTCTTGCTGATGATGGATTCGGGCTTCGGCGTTCTGACGTTGGTACTGTGCGCCCAATAATAAGCGCACACAGATAAACAGTAAAACCATCAAAATAAAAATCATCAGAGAGCAGAATGCCAGCCAGGCTGTGCTTATTTCAATCATGTTCAGCGGTATCTTTTTTTAGGCAATGCATCGGACTTTAAGGTTAGTTGCCGTAGAAGAATAAGGCTATGCTTCCGGCATGGACAATAACAGTGAGTATAATTGTGGTTATTGGCTTAGAAGTACCAGGCCAGATCGGCCTGGATGAAATCGTCGCGGCGAAAATCGTGAAGCGGTCGGTCGGCAGCGGTGTGGCTAAAAGTTCTTGCTTCCAGCGTTATTTTGATGCCGTCACCGATGCGTCGGCTGGCTTCGATAAAACCGGCGGTGATCGAGTGGTCGAGGTCACTGATTACGCCCAGCAGAACTTCTGAACTTTGAATATCGTTGAGGCCAAAGCGAAGCGCTGTGGTCAGGTCGTTCTGAAAAGGCGAGCTTGCGAGTTCACCACGATCATCGTAGAGATATTCGACGACGAAGCCTAAATCGGTCGGGCTATCAAAAATACCGTAAAAGGTATATTCGAACCCACCGGTCAATGCCTGATAGGTCTGCGTGCTGCTGGCTCTGGAAATCATCTCCAGTTTCCATGTCCACGCTTCGACGATCGCCAGTAAATCGATGCCCACCTGTTTGATCAAAACGTAGTGAGGTACGAGCTTATTGTTAATCAGCTGGAACGATTCCGGATCACGGCCGGTGCCCGAAAAGTAGGAGAGTCCCAGTTCTATTTCGTCAAACAGTCCCAGCCAGCGAACAGCGTAGTCGATGTGATTGTCCCGCTCGGAAGATTCATACGTGGCGTTATCGGTGTCGATAAGAAGCGCCGGGCGAGGGCGACCCTCCGCTCCGGCAAAAGTGCGTTCACGAAAACCCGGCAGGATAAATGCATCCAGTATCCCCCAGTCCTGTGCAGTGCTGAAACGAATCATTGGCTGTCCCAGTTTTTCTTCACCGTCGATATTTTCCACCAGATCGGTTTGATTAATAATATCGACCAGATGCTGCGACTCGGTAACCCCCCAGAAAACTTTGCTAATGCCCACGGTGACATCCCACTGATCGAACATCCCCAACCATGCCAGTTCACGAATGTCGGCGTGGGTGCGGGCATCATCGTACTGGTCATAACGGTAGAAGGCGGCCAGGGTCAGTCTCTGCCGGTTGTCATCCCATTGCTGATAGATCTCAGGTTCGAGCGCAAAACCGGGGTAATGATTGTGCTGATCAAGGTCGATGGGATCATTGAAAAACAGGCGCGACTGAAGGCTGATATTGCCGGACAATTCAACCGCGCCGAGTGCCGTGCTGGACAGGAGCAGTGACAGAAAAACAAAATGCAGTTGCAGTTTCATGGGCTGAAAATTATTTGGCGCGCTTCAGGCTGTTATGATTGAAGTCGCTCTCGTCCAGGCCGGTTTGGAATTGATAATTTTTCCATGTCATCAAAGTGCTTTTACCATTTTGATGATTCTCCATTAACATCTGATCGGCACGCCAGTATTGGTCCAGATATTTTTTGTAACCGCTGTAGGTGAGGGTTTTAAGCAGGCTGTTTTTTCGGTCGTAAAAGACAATTTTTTCCGGACGGTATTCGGCCTTGTTGATCCAGCCGACCTGACGGGTGTAGCCGGAGTGTTCGTAGGCGGGGTAGCGTTCTATCACATAACAGTCAATGCCGTTCAGGGTTTCATCGCGCAGGTATTTGTAGGTGTATTTGGCTACCTCCTGCGAGGCGATATCTTCATAGGAAAATTCACTGCCCATAAACGGCCCGGATTTATTTTTCGAATTAATGCGTTTAACGCGTTTCAGTGAGGGCAGATAAAGCCACTGATCATCAGGCTCCAGAGCATGTGAAAAAGTTAGAAACGCGGTGCCCTTGATGTCGGCAGGCTGATCGAAAATAGACAGGGATTTGTCGCCGTCATTGGCGACCTCCAGTGTTTTTACACGAATTTCACGCACGCTGGTATCGCCCTGCTGGTTGCGCAGCTCCATGGTCATATCGGCGGTGGAGTCGCTAAAACCATTCTCGCGCCTGTCGGCTTCAACGGCGATGGCCAGGCCTTGTTCTTCAGCGGTTTCGGCGATCACATTGAAGGCTGTTAAGGGTGAAAATATGAGCAGCAGAGCTGCGCTGGCAGGTATATTCATTTTTTATCTCCATCTAGTTTCATGAGCAGTGGTGGCAGCAGGGTAAAGTCAAGAATTAATGCCAGGGCAATAATAATACTGGTGAGCAGGCCCATTTCGGAATTCAGGACGAAATGCGACTGGGCCAGAATCATGAAGCCGGCAATGAGCACCACCGATGTTACCAGCAGCGCAATGCCGACACTGTTAAACGCATAACGCACGGCTTCTTCGGCGTTCATGTTTTTTTCCCGGCGGGCGCGAATGTATTTGCTGAGAAAATGCACGGTGTCGTCCACCACGATACCCAGAGTCATGCCGGTGACCACCGACAGCCCCAGCCCCACCTGACCGGAAAACAGTGCCCAGATGCCAAAAGCGACAGCGGCGGGTAGCAGGTTGGGGATCAGGCTGATCAGACCGTATTTCAGTGAACGCATGAAAAAAATCAGCACCAGGGAAATCAGGATCAGGGCAACCGTGGTGCCGATCAGCATGCTGTTAATGTTGCGTTTGCCGATATGCGCAAACATGATCGTCGGCCCCGATACCGAGGATTCAATATCCGGGAAGTTTGTGTGCAGCCATTGCTGGGTACTTTGCTCCAGCTCGAGAATCTCGTTAGAGGAAAGCGTGTTCAAAGTCACTGCGATTTTTGTCGCGCTTTTGCTGATATCGATCTGGTTGTTTAAATCCAGACCGTAGGGTAACGACATTTCATAGAGCAGCAGATACTGCGCCGCCATTTCCCGTTCATCGGGCAACCGGTACCAGGCGGGATCATCCCCGTGCATGTTTTTGTTCAGACGTTTGAAGGTATCGGTAATGGTGTGCACGTGGATGACTTC
>JAQICG010000326.1 GCA_027858635.1 Gammaproteobacteria bacterium
CTGAGCTTGCGGCATCAACGTCATGTCCATTTTTTTCTAACAGTGTCTTTAAAACATGAATCTCGGTGGGGGAGTCATCAACTATGAGTATTTTTGCCATTTATTATCACCTTACTGAATTTTTTACGGACGAAAAAATAACTTATTATTTTTTAACGTGTTCTTTGATTGCACCCAGCAGATCTTCCTTGGTAAAGGGTTTGGTTAAATATTGGGTTGAACCCACGATGCGTCCGCGCGCACGGTCGAATATGCTGTCCTTACTGGAGAGCATAATGACAGGTGTTTTGTGAAACATGCTGTTGTTTTTGATGAGCGCACAGGTCTGATAACCATCCAGCCGGGGCATCATGATGTCCACAAAAATAATGTCCGGCCGGGTTTCGGCAATTTTTGACAATGCCTCAAAACCATCCACTGCCGTGACTACGTCACAGCCTTCTTTTTTCAACAGGTTTTCCGCCGTCCGACGAATAGTTTTACTATCATCGATGACCATCACCTTAAGGTCTTTCAAATCAACAACTTCATCTGCCATCGCCGTCGCCGTCTCGCTCATAAAAAATTCAAACCTTCAGAAAAACACACCCACAAAGCGCGGTATAATTAAAATGTAGACCATGTTCTCATTATTAGCAATCAATACCCAGCACATTAACAAATTTCTCTAACAAATTGCTTGATAAGACAATATTGGTTACATTTCACATTGTTGACTTCCCCGCCAACCCTTCTCTAAGGTCTGAATATGCAGCTAAAACTAGGAATCGTTATGGATCCCGTCGAATCCATAAAAACCTACAAAGACACCAGCTTTGCCATGTTACTTGCTGCGCAGAGACGGGACTGGCCACTCTATTATATGCAGCAGACCGATATATATATGACTGATTCGACAGCAATGGCGCAAGTTCAGCGAATCGCAGTAACTGACTCCGCCGAGAACTGGTATCAGGCCGAGGCGCCTCACAACATTGAACTGGCCTCGCTTGATGTTATTTTGATGCGCAAGGATCCCCCTTTTGACATGGAATACATTACCAGCACCTACATTCTGGAAATGGCGGAACGCACCGGCACGCTGATCGTAAACCGTCCCGTCAGCCTGCGCGATGCGAATGAAAAAATGTTCATCACCCATTTCCCTCAGTGCTGCGCTCCCATGATGGTCACCAGTGGGCCGGCAATGATCCGCCGGTTCATGGCTGAACATAAAGATATTATTGTCAAACCGCTTGACGGGATGGGCGGTGAATCCATTTTCCGGCTCACTCCCGAGGACCCCAATATTTCCGTAATTCTGGAAACCATCACCCATCGCGGTCGCAAAACCGTTATGGCGCAACGATTCATTCCTGAAATTACAACACAGGGCGACAAACGTATTCTGCTCATTAACGGCGAGCCCGTACCCTATGCCCTGGCGCGCATTCCGGCGACGGGCGAAACCCGCGGCAATCTGGCGGCGGGCGGTTCCGGTGTGGGCGTTGAGCTTAGCGAACGTGATCGCTGGATCTGCGAGCAGGTGGGACCCACGCTTCGCAAGATGGGCATTCTCTTTGCGGGTATCGATGTTATCGGTGATTACCTCACTGAAATAAACATCACCAGCCCCACCTGTGTTCGCGAACTCGACAAACAGTTCGGTCTCGACATTGCCGGTGATCTAATGGTGCGCATCGAACAGCAGCTGGAGGGCTAAACAGTGTTCACTGCAAAAAAATTGACCTCGCTTTTGCTGCTTTTCGGCCTTGTTCTGGGCAGCACAAGCTGCACCGAGGAGCCGGCGCAAGAAGCTCGGCGCACGATTCTAAAATTCGGCACTCTGATCGAGGTCACCCTTTACGATGTCGAGCCGGCTCTGGCGCAGCAAGTGCTGGATCAGCTCGAGGCGAACTTCAATCAATACCACGCCGACTGGACCTCCTGGCAGGATAGCCCGCTCACCCGCCTCAATAAAAAACTCGTCACCGGTGAAGCGGCTGAAGTACCCCCCAGCATTCTGCCGCTGATCGAGCAGTCACAAATACTTTCACAGCGCAGCCAGGGCCTGTTTAATCCGGGCATCAACCAGCTCATCCGTCTGTGGCAAATGCATCGACGCGATGATCCCGATATCCATCCGCCGACACCTCAGGCTATTGACGAATGGCTGCAAAAAAAACCCGGCATGGATGACCTGATACTCGAAGGCTCGCAACTGCGCAGTCAAAATGCTGCACTGGAGCTGAACTTCGGCGCTTTTGCCAAGGGTTACGCCATTGACCTGGGGCTTGATTATCTGGAAAGTCTGGGCATTAAAAATGCGGTCATCAACGCCGGTGGCGACCTCAGCGTGCGCGGCCGCCACGGTGATCGTGCGTGGAAAATCGGCATTCGCCACCCTCGCCAGGAGGGCATCATCGCCTGGCTGGAGGCGCAGGATCACGAAAGCATTTTCACCTCGGGCGACTATGAGCGCTTCTACCTCTATGAGGGTCGGAGGTACCACCATATTCTCGATCCCCGCACCGGCTATCCGGCAGAAGGCGCTACCTCGGTGACGGTAATCCACGCCGACGCCGGCACTGCCGATGCCGCCGCAACCGCCCTTTTTGTAGCCGGTCCCGAACAGTGGCAGGCCATCGCCCGTTCCATGGGCATCGAACATGTCATGCTGATCGATGTTGAAGGCGTAATACATATGAGCCCGAAAATGGCGCAACGCATCCATTTTACTGAAGATCGAACTGACCACATTGTGATCAGCGAATCACTATAATCAGCCCTATGTCGACTGTCGCTCCAAACCAGATAAACTATCCCGTCCGCTCCCCGAAAATTACAGCTAACGACCGTCTGGGCATGACCTTCTTTCTGGCCGCGCTGCTGCACGGCATGCTCATTCTGGGCATTACTTTCAGCAGCGCACCGGTCGAAGAGAACAAAACGCCGCCCACACTGGACATTATCCTGGTGCAGACACAGAATCCTTCCGAAGCTAAAGACGCCAAATATCTGGCCCAAATCTCGCAGCAGGGCGGCGGCAACAGCGAGACCAAAAGCCGACCCCGCGATCTGTTCACCGCCCCCACCGTGGCCAAAACACCGGGGCAGGCACTACAGCCACCCCAGCAGGCATCACGACAGCAGCAGGCTGAAGCTGTCGCCATGCTGCATCAGAAGCAGTCCAGCTACAGCATCGATACCCAGAACCAACAGACAAATCCCGATGACGTCACCCTGCAGGAGCAGCGCAACACCACTAAAAAAGCGCAGACGGCCCGCCTGATTCAGGAAGTCAGCAACGTCATCGAACACGAGATTGAACGCCCCAAAGTTAAATACATGAACTCCAGCACCAAAGA
>JAQICG010000344.1 GCA_027858635.1 Gammaproteobacteria bacterium
CTCGCGCTTAAGCCCCCCGGTTTTGTTACGCCGGTAAAGCTTGACGGTTAGCTGGTTTTTAACAGATTAAAGCCTCTACCGCAGAGGCGCAGAGGAGCAGAGAAATCCTTAATTATTTATAAATTTATAGTGAGTATTAATGGTGCATCCGGCGCATGCACTAACGCAGTGCCAATAATAAAATTAACTTTAAACCGACTATGATCTTCGCTGCGCCTCTGCGGTGAACAAGGTTTTCTCTCATGCCGGAGGTGCCATCAGGGCGGCAATATGTTAAAGTTCGCCTCTTTTTTATCGTTCGGCTTAGCTCAATCATGACATGTTTAATTTCTTCACCGGTCACGCCACCCTAGCGTTTCCCGATTGAGTATGCTGCTCGCAGCATCTTCGTGATCTGGCAGCTGCATGTCAGAAACATTCCGGCATCTCTGCCATTACTCTGGTTTACTCTTCTCAGTGCAGCCATTGTTGAATCTTTAATATAAGGAAAAAAATGTTAGTTACTCTACGCAATACCTGGCTTGGCAATATCCGTGGCGATCTGCTCGCTGGTATAGTGGTTGCGCTGGCGCTGATCCCCGAGGCGATTGCCTTTTCCATTATCGCCGGTGTCGATCCCAAAGTAGGGCTTTACGCCTCCTTCTCCATGGCGGTGATTATCGCTTTCACCGGTGGCAGGCCGGGCATGGTCTCCGCCGCTACCGGTGCCATGGCGCTGCTGATGGTGCTGCTGGTAAAAGAGCACGGCCTGGAGTATCTGCTGGCGGCGACCTTGCTGACCGGGGTGCTACAGATTATTGCCGGCTATCTGAAACTCGGCTCACTGATGCGTTTTGTCTCCCGTTCGGTGGTAACCGGCTTCGTCAACGCGCTGGCGATTCTGATCTTCATGGCACAGTTGCCGGAACTGACTAACGTCACCTGGCACGTCTACGCTATGACTGCCGGCGGTCTCGGTATCATCTATCTGCTGCCCTACGTCACCCGCGCCGTGCCTTCGCCACTGGTGACTATCGTCGTGCTGACAGCCATCGCTATGGTATTGCAACTGGATATTCGCACCGTCGGTGACATGGGCGAACTGCCCGATACCCTGCCGATATTCCTCTGGCCCGATGTGCCGCTGAATTTTGAAACGCTGGCGATCATCTTTCCCTATTCGCTTTCTCTGGCGGTAGTGGGGCTGCTTGAATCGATGATGACCGCGACCATCATCGATGACCTCACCGATACCACCAGCGACAAGAACCGCGAGTGTAAAGGCCAGGGTATCGCCAATATCGGCACCGGTTTACTCGGCGGCATGGCCAGTTGTGCGATGATCGGCCAGTCGGTGATCAACATCAAATCTGGCGGTCGTGGCCGACTTTCCACCCTCAGCGCCGGTATTTTTCTGCTGCTGATGGTCGTATTTCTGGGCGAATGGGTCTCGCAGATCCCGATGGCCGCGCTGGTGGCGGTGATGATCATGGTCTCCATCGGCACCTTCAGCTGGGATTCGATAATGAACCTGAAAAAGAACCCGGCCAGCGCCAGTGTGGTGATGATTACCACCGTAGTAGTCGTGGTCGGTACTCACAACCTGGCTTACGGGGTCTTCGTCGGGGTGCTGCTGGGCTCGCTGTTCTTCGCCAACAAGGTCGGTCAGTATCAGTATGTCACTACCGAGATCGACGCCGAAGGCGACACCCGTACCTATCGAATCGTGGGTCAGGTATTCTTTGCTTCAGCCGACAAGTTTGTCGATTTTTTCGACTTCAAGGAGGCGGTCAGCAAGGTAGTGATCGATGTCTCTCAGGCCCATTTCTGGGATATTACTGCGGTGGCGGCACTGGACAAGGCGGTACTCAAATTTCGCCGCGAAGGCACCGAGGTGGAAATCATCGGTCTCAATGAGGCCAGCGCCACCATCGTCGACAAGTTTGCGGTGCATGATAAACCAGATGCCGTAGATAAACTGATGGATCACTAACCGAGGACAATAATAATGATTAATGTAATAGCCTGTATAGATGGAAGCGATGTATCCACCTCGGTGAGTGACTACGCGGCCTGGGCCAGCCTGCGCCTCGACGCACCGCTGGTATTGTTGCACGTGCTCGACAAATCGGAATACCCCGCCCGAACCGACCTCAGTGGCAACATCGGCCTCGGCAGCCGGGAAACGTTGTTGCAGGAGCTGGCTGAGCTGGACGAAAAACGTGGCAAAGTCATGCTCGAACAGGGCCGCCTGATGCTGGACACCGCGAGACAGCGCGCAATTGACGACGGCGTTACCAATCCCATTGTGCATCAGCGCCACGGTAGCCTGCTGGACTCACTGGTCGCCATCGAGCAGGATACCCGCCTGCTGGTGCTGGGCAAACACGAAGAGAGTCTGGGCGAGCATATCGGCAGCCGGCTGGAAACACTGGCCCGCACACTGCACCGCCCCATGCTTATCGCCACCGCCGAATTCAAAACGCCCGAGCGCATCATGATCGCCTATGACGGCAGCGCAACCGCCCACAAAGTACTCGACATGGTGGCCGGCAGCCCGCTGTTCCTGGGGCTGCCCTGTCACGTAGTAATGATCGGTGCCGACAACAAGGCCAACCGCGGCCAGCTGGAATGGGCCAGACACACCCTCGAAGCCTCAAACTTCGACGTTACCACCTCCCTGGAAGAGGGCGAAGTGGAACGTGTGCTGTGTAACTACCGCGCCGCCCACAACATCGATATGCTGGTAATGGGCGCCTACGGCCACTCCGTCATCCGCCGCTTCCTGGTCGGCAGTACCACCACCAGCGTGATTCGTAATGCTCAAGTACCCGTATTGTTATTGCGATAGCGAGTAGGTTGGGGTGTGGGTCGAAACCCAACAAAAATATGGGGTGTGTTAAACACAAAAAATACTAGGGAGTTAAATA
>JAQICG010000238.1 GCA_027858635.1 Gammaproteobacteria bacterium
CATCCATGGATCTTAAATCTTGCAGCCAAAATATAAATCCCACACGCCCTATAATAAATATAATGACAAAACTCCCGACGAGGAGATTATTAGCTTTGCTTTCCATGTTATTTACTAAGCCTCATCGTGCCTTTAGCACCTTTAAAAAATTTATTAATGACTGGATGATCTAATCCGGTGACTTCTTGAAAACTGCCTTCAGCAATAACTTTATGCTCAAATAAAACACTAAAGCGATCGACGATATTCATGATTAAATGAATGTCGTGGGTCACCATGACGACAGTAAAGCCTAACAGGTCTCTTAAGCCGACAATTAATTGCTCGAATTCTTCTGCGCCTACCGGGTCCAGCCCCGAGGTGGGTTCATCTAAAAAAAGTATTTCAGGATCCATTGACAGTGCTCTCGCCAGTGCCACGCGCTTAATCATGCCGCCGCTCAGTTCTGATGGATAAAGGGCACCGGCGTGTTCTGGCAGGCCAACCATATTTATCCTTGCCTTAACGATGATATCAATTAACTCTTTAGGAAGATCTGTATATTCTTTAAGCGCAATACCGATGTTCTCAGCCACATTTAATGATGAAAACAGCGCACCCGATTGAAATAGCACGCCGAATCTTTTTTTTAACTCAACGGCTTCTGATGAGCTTATATTCAGCACGTCATTACCGAGAACTTGAATGCTTCCGCTTTGCGGCCGAAGCAGCATGATCATCTCTTTGAGCAGAGTTGATTTCCCGGAGCCACTAAAGCCGAGTAAACCGTATATTTCTCCTTCATTTACGCTTAGGGATATATGATCGTGCACTATAGTCTCACCAGAACCGGTAACCACATCCTCAACGCTTATCACGGACTTCTTCAAATCCCTAGCTCCGTTAAAATTATTGAGAACACTGCATCACAGGCAATCACCAGAAAAATAGCGTTAACGACGCTTGTCGTTGTATATTTGCCTATGCTCTCGCTATTGTATGAAACCTGAAAGCCGCGAAAGCATCCTACCGTGGCAATTAACAATGCAAAAAAAGGTGCCTTTATAATCCCAATCCATACATGCCTTGAATCCAGCACACTCTGTAGGCGAAATATGAAATCGGTATAGGAGATGTTCATCTGCGTATCAGCTATCATCATCCCGGCGGCGATACCAACAATGTCGGCAAAAAATATTAACAGTGGCATGGCTATCATTAAAGCCACAATTCTTGGCAGAACCAAAAATCGGATCGGATCAAAGCTCATGGTTTTCATGGCGTTGACCTCTTCGGTTATTTTCATTACGCCTATTTGTGCAGTATAAGATGCACCGCTTCTACCTGCCACTACGATTGCGATAATTAAAGGCGCAAGTTCTCGAGTTATAGAGATGGCTATCATTTCAACTATAAAAATATTTGCACCGAGCTTTTCCAGTTGCACGGAGGCCTGATATGAAACCACAATTCCAATTAGAAAAGCGGTGACAGCGACGATAGGCAGTGCCTTGACGCCCGCCTCTTCAATATTTTTTATGATCGCTTTAAATCTGATCGAAGAGGGATGCAGCACGGAATATAATAAGGTGACCGTTATTTCGCCAATAAAAGTGATAAATTGAATAATATCGCGAAAGCCTGACAGGGTCTTTTCCCCGGCCTTCTGCAGGAGCGCGGAAAGCATATTATCTTTAGCTGCTATTAAGTCTGGCTCTTTCTCTTCCTGCTGAAACAGCGTCAGTGTTTTTTTCTGCCTGCTGCTGGCACCGACAATATCGACCCGCTTAAATCGGAATTCGAACTCTTTTACATAGTGCTGAAGCAGGATGATGCCCGCGCTGTCAAACTCTTCAACTGCAGAGATATCCCAACTCACATTGCTGTGTGCCGGTATACGCTTCGAAATGCGTTTAATACCAGAGACGACATTGGTGATATATTTAAGCGTCCACTTTCCTTGGCACTTAAGCAGATACGAGCCATCTTCATTCTCAACTAGGATGGCTGCTCTGTCTGTGCTGTTTTTCAGTCCCGTCGCCATGCTAATTTATAAAACAAATAATCAGCAGAATCAACGCGTGGGGTGTCGGTTATCATTAGAGATGCATACTGTTCGCGCCGAACAGTCCGAGTAGACCGATAGCAATTAAATAGATGGCTACTATGTAGTTCAGCAGTCTGGG
>JAQICG010000436.1 GCA_027858635.1 Gammaproteobacteria bacterium
ACCATTATGGCGCTCAGTGGGCTCACCCTGAACATCATGACCCTGGGAGGACTAGCGCTGTGTTGATGGCGAGTGATGTTTTCGAGCATGACGATGGTGCTGTCGATCAATAGTCCCAGCCCCAGCGCTAGTCCTCCCAGGGTCATGATGTTCAGGGTGAGCCCACTGAGCGCCATAATGGTAAAGGTGACCAGTATGCCCAGAGGAATGGCCGTGCCGATAATCAGGGTGCGGCGCAGGCTACCGAGAAAAAGGTAAATCACGCTCATAGCGAGCAGGGTGCCACTGAGCGCGGCGATTTCGGCATTGCGCAGGGCGTGGCGGATAAAGATGGACTGGTCGCTGACCGTGTCGAGCGCGATGCCCTGAGAAATCAGGTTGCGCTGGTGTAACCAGTCAATGCGTTGCTTCACCTGATCGACAACTTCGGTGGTATTGGCGAGCGGCTGTTTCTGGACGGAGAGTTTGACTCCGGGGGTTTTATTCAGACGTACGCGCAACTGCTCCTCTTCATGGCCATCAATGACGCGAGCATAGTCGGAGAGCTGATGATTGACGGATTGATCCTCCGCCTTGATCCACACCGGCAGATCGCGGATCGCTGCAATCGAACGGAATCGTCCCTGACTGCGGGTACTGATGGTTTGCGAGGCGCTCTGCAATTGCCCGCCGGGGGCGTCGTAGTTTTCGCTTTGAATAATGTTGACGATGTCCGTCATGGTCAGGCCGATATTGGCCAGCCGCTCCTGATCGGCAATGATTTCAATCTCGCGTTCCAGACCGCCGCCCACTTCCACCGCCGCCACGCCGGGCAGGTTGAGAAACCATTTGGAGAAGGTGTAATCGGCCCAGCTACGCAGTTCGATGACATCGAGATGATCCGAGCTGAGAATAAATTCGATGATCGGAATCTGGGCAGGGTCGCGTTTATAAATAATGGGCGGGTCGATAGAGTCCGGCAAAAAACGTTTGGCCCGATCAAGGCGCGTACTGGCGTCGCGCAGGGCGGTATCAATGTCGGTGCCATAAGGGAAGCTGAGATTGACCCGGCTCTGACCTTCCCGGGAGAACGACTGTACTTGAATGGCGTTTTCAGTAATCGCCAGCTGTTCCTCCAGCTGACGGGTCACCTGGTCTTCCATGATGCTGGCCGGAACACCTTCATCAATAACGCGAACCCTTATTTCCGGATAGATAATGTTGGGCAGTAAATCAACGCCCAGTCGGTCCAGCGAGAAAAACCCGATCACCACCACGGTGAGCGCGAGCATGCTGATGCCAATAGGATTATGAATTGACCAGGCGGCTAAGCCGCCGGTACCTTGCGTTTTTTTCATGGAGCGGCGTTAGCGGGGGCGGTGTTGTCTGAATTTATAATATCGGGTCTAGAACTGTCGGCTTCCTGCCAGACGATGTTAATTGCTTTGCCGTCACGCAAACTGAGAAAACCCTTGGTGATAACCTGATCACCGGCATCAAGGCCATCGATGATTTCTATCCATTCGCCAAAACGACGGCCTTTCGTGAGGTAGCGTTGGCGGGCGATGGTTTTGTCCTCTTCGTTGTTAACTGCGAGATAAGCATAGGCGCCGTTGATGTCATGATGGATAGTGTGCGCAGGCAGAACCAGCAGCTCGTTAGCCTGCGACTGAAAATGCACCCGCGCCAGCTGGCCGGACCGTGCATGCTTGGGAAGCGGGCGCAGCAACAGCTCGATAGTGCCCTTGCGTGTGGCGGCGTCGATTTCAGGGTGGATGCGCTCGATGTAGGCGCTATGCTTTACGTCACCGAGGGCATCGATTGTGAGCTGCATGGCATCGCCTGTTTTAACCAGCGTCAGCCACTGATCCGACACCCTGACCTTAACCAGCAAGCTGTCGGGTTTAATCAGGCTCATGATATGGCTGTGTGCATCCACCGCATCGCCGGGTTCATTGTTGCGCTGGCTGACAACGCCATCAAAGGGTGCCGTGATCCGGGTTCGATCCATGCGCAGCTGCTGCATTCGCTCTTCGGCGATGGCGATGTTGAGCGTGGTCAGGCTGCGAGCCACCTCCTCTTCGGAAGTGAGATTTTTGGGCAGAAGCTTTTTCAGACGGTTGTAATCAATGCCGGCCTGCTGGCGTTGTGCCGTGGTCTTGTCGAGTTCGGCCTTGATCATGTCGCTATCCAGAGCGACCAGCAGCGCGCCCTGTTTAACCGCATCGCCTTCGTGGAAGGGTATCCGGGTAATCAGGCCCGCTTCTTCATTATGCAGTCTTAGCGTAGTTGCCGCCTCCAACGTACCGCTCAGCACCTGCTGGTGGCTTACCGGTTTTATCTCTGCGCTGATGGTCTCTACGAGGTGGCCGGGGCTGCGTTTTTGTTTTACCGGGGGAGTGCCCGTATCATCGCAGGCGGAGAGCAGGAGCAGGGCAAAGAGCGCGGGTATCAGCAATAGTGAAACCGGGCGGCGTTTTTTAGATATAATCATGCTCGAACTTTAACCTGAATTGATAGGGTGTACATTATAAATCACCCACGTTGAGCGAGTGATTATTATTGTAACCATTAGCTATACGTCTGAAACCAGGCTGCGGCGTGTGGCATCCGCTCCGTCATCGTGGCAACCGGTTCGGAAGGTTTAAGCAAGTTCAGTCAGTTACAGTTGCTCCCTGCGGACAGCTGATAGCATCAGTCACAACAACCCAAAAAATATGTAGCGTTATCTATGTTCCGTCGACCCACTGAAAACCCCCACGGCAATCGTAAAGATTGGCACAATGTCAAACGCCTGCTGCCCTATATATGGGATTTCAAGGGCCGGGTTATGCTGGCGCTGGCCTGTCTGGTCTTGTCAAAAGTGGCGGTGGTGGGAATGCCGCTGGCGTTAAAAGAAATTATCGATTCGCTCGACCCCACCCAGCTTAGCGATCCGGTGAACACCTTGCCGTTAATGTTGTTGCTGGTTTATGGCGGCCTGCGTCTGGTCAGCAGCCTGTTCAACGAGCTCAGGGATGCGATATTTTCGCGGGTGCGTTTCCACGCTATGCGGGTCATCTCGAAACGTGTGCTCGAGCATCTGTACACGCTCTCACTGCGGTTTCATCTCGACCGTAAAACCGGCGGCATTACCCGCGATCTGGAGCGGGGCACGAACAGCCTGAGTTCGATTCTTAACTACCTGGTTTTTAATATTCTCCCTACCGCCGCAGAGTTTGTGTTTGTCGCCATTATTCTGCTGGGCAAATATGAGGCGAAGTTTGCCGTTATCACCTTTGTCACCGTCACCCTCTATATTATTTTTACGCTGAGCGTAACCAACTGGCGTATGCATTATCGCCATGAAATGAATGCCCTCGAATCACAGTCCAATTCGCTGGCGGTTGATGGCATGTTGAATTATGAAACCGTTAAATA
>JAQICG010000121.1 GCA_027858635.1 Gammaproteobacteria bacterium
CTCGCAATGCGCGCCAGACCGATGAAAACGGCAAGGAGTACATCGACTTTTTCGCCGGTGCCGGGGTCCTCAATTTTGGTCATAATCATCCGAAATTAAAACAGGCCGTGATCGAATACATGCAGGCCGACGGTGTGCTGCATACTCTGGATATGATGACCTCCGTCAAACGCGAGTTCATCAAGGGTTTTGTCGAAACCATTCTCAAGCCGCGCAACATGGATTACAAATTACAGTTCATGGGCCCCACCGGCACCAACGCCGTGGAAGCGGCACTGAAACTGGCCCGCCGCGTGACCGGGCGCAGCGATGTGGTGGCCTTCAGCCAGGGTTTTCATGGCATGACGCTGGGCGCCCTCGCCTGCACGGCTAATGAATCCTTTCGTAATGCCGCCGGTGCGCCGTTGTGCAAAGTTTCTCACTGGCCTTTCGATACCAATGAAGGCGGCGGCGTGCAAAGCCTGAAAACCCTCAGAGCTTTATATAAAAACTCTTCGGGTGGCGCCGAGAAACCGGCCGCGTTTATCGTGGAATCACTGCAGGCCGAGGGCGGCGTCAATGCCGCCAGCACCGAATGGTTGCAGGAACTCCAGCAGCTCGCCCGCGATCTGGGCGCATTGCTCATTGTTGACGATATTCAGTCGGGCTGTGGCCGTACCGGTCGCTATTTCAGTTTTGAAGAGAGCGGCATCGACCCCGACATCGTCACCCTGGCCAAAGGCATCGGCGGGCTGGGCACCCCGCTGGCCATGAACCTGGTCAAACCGGAACACGACAAACACTGGCAGCCGGGCGAACACACCGGCACCTTCCGGGGACAGAGCATCTCCTTCGTTGCCGGTCGCGAAGCCCTGCGCTTTTTCGAAGACGATGCCCTGCTCGTGGACACCCGCCGCAAAGGTGAAATCATGGCGGCGCATCTGGCGGGCATCGCCGAAAAATTCAGTAGCCGTGGATTCACTGCCCGCGGCGTCGGCATGATGCAGGCACTGGATACCGGTGACGGCACACTGGCCAAAGCCATAGCCCGCGACTGTTTTGATCACGGTATGCTATTCGGCCCCTGCGGTGTGGGCGGTTCGGTCATCAAACTGATCCCGCCCTTAACCATTCCCGACAACGACCTGAATGAAGGTCTGGCAATTCTCAGCGCCGCCGTCGACCGCCAGATGGAGGCCTAGGCCATGCTTGAAAGAGACGACATGACCTTTCCCTTTTCGGAATATCAGCGCCGTATCGGCGAGCTGCGCGAACGCATGTCGCAGCGCCTGCTGGATGCGGTGATTATTTCGGATGCTGAAAATATCATGTATCTGACCGACTACCAGACCACCGGCTACTCCTTTTTTCAGGCGCTGGTGGTGCCGCTCGAAGGTGAGCCGTTTATGGTCACGCGTAAGCTGGAAGAGTCGAACGTGTTCGCCCGTACCTGGGTCGAAATATCCCGGCCCTATCCCGATACCGGCGATGCCATCCAGATGCTGGTCACCTCCCTGATCGAATTTGGCCTGGCTACCAAAACCATCGGCTATGAACGTAACTCCTATTATTTTACCGCCTATCATCAGGACTATTTTCATACCTCTTTTACCAACAACCGTCTGATGGACTGCTTCGGCATTGTCGAACAGAGTCGGGTGCACAAATCAGCGGTGGAAATGGAGGTTATGCAGAAAGCCGCCATCGCCACCAAAGCCGGCATGCAGGCCGGCATCGATGCCGCACAGGCAGGGGTGACGGAAAATGAAATCGGCGCGGCCATCTGTCAGGCCATGTTCTCCGCCGGCGGTGAAATTCCGGCGGTCATGCCCTATGTCACCTCCGGTCCGCGCAGTATGATCGGTCACGCCTCCTGGGAAGGACGGGTGGTTAAGCCCGGCGAGCATGTGTTTCTGGAAATCGCCGGCTGTTATCGCCGCTACCACACCGCCATGATGCGCACCGTGGTCTGCGGAGAACTGAGTGACAGCATGCACAAATCACAGGAGTTGATGAAGACGGCACTCAGGCATGTTCGCGAAGAACTGCGCCCCGGCCTGACGGTTTCCGACGTCGACAAAATGCTGCGCAACATCATCAGCGACAACGATGTCGGCGCCAGACTGATTACCCGTTCGGGTTACTCCATTGGCATCGCCTTTCCCCCCAGCTGGGATGAAGGTTACATCATGAGTCTGTATCAGGGCTCATCGAACGTCCTGGAACCGGGCATGACCTTTCACGTCATCCCCTGGATGTGGGGCATTGATGGCGACAAGTCATGCGGCATCTCCGATACCTTCTACATCACCGACCACGGCTGCGGCTCATTCTTTCACGATGTGGAACAGGACTTTACCGTTAAAGCCGATCAGGGCGCGGCAATCAATACCAGTCTGATCGCCACCAGCGATAAAAAAAGCTCCAAAAACAAACCCGACCTATCCAAAAAAAGCGCTAACGAATAAAGAGGCTCTATGTATATAGCAACCAATCCCACCACGGGTAGTGAGTTACACCGTTACGAAACACTCGATGATAATAGCCTTAAGCAGCGCATCGAAGCTTCTGCACAGGCCTATGCACACTGGCGAAAAACCGATTTTGCCGAGCGCGCCGACCTGTTAAGAAAGGTCGCCGAATTAATGCGCAACGATAAAGAGCATCTGGCCCAACTGATGACGCAGGAGATGGGCAAGCCCATTAATGAGGCGCGCGGGGAAGTCGAGAAATCCGCCGCCTGCGCCGAGCACTACGCCGAACACGGCGCGGAATATCTGGCCTCCAGAACCCTGCCCTCCGATGCCACCCACAGCTACGTACAGCATCTGCCACTGGGGCCGGTGCTGGGCATCCTCCCCTGGAATGCCCCTTTCTGGCTGGCGTTCCGGTTTTGCGCCCCGGCGATAATGGCGGGCAATACCTGCCTGATGAAACATGATTCGCATGTACCGGCCTGCGGTGAAGCCATCGCGGAGCTGTTTATAAAAGCCGGTGCTCCGGCAGGGCTGATGCAGAATATTCGCATCGAAAATGAACAGTCCAAACTGGTGCTGGAACATGACGCCGTACAGGGCGTCTCCTTAACCGGCTCCAGCGCTGCCGGAAGTCAGGTGGCCTCGCTGGCCGCGCGGCAGATTAAACCGGCGGTACTGGAACTGGGCGGCTCTGACCCCAGCCTGGTTCTGGCCGATGCCGATCTGGACAGTGCGGCACAAACACTGGCTCTGTCGCGCATCATCAATGCCGGTCAGTCCTGTATCGCCGCCAAACGTATCATTGTAGAAACGCCGGTTTATGATGCCTTTATCGAGCGTTTTCACAACCATCTGGCCGGCCTGAAAATGGGTGATCCCGCCGAAGAATCAACCCAGGTCGGCCCCATTGCGCGCGCCGATCTGCGCGATGCATTGCACCGCCAGGTCAGCACCACCATCGAACAGGGTGCACGCTGCCTGCTGGGCGGAGAAATGCCCGAAGGCCCCGGTTACTTTTATCCGGTAACCCTGTTGGTGAACGTCACCCCGGAAATGCAGGTCTCCTGTGAAGAGACCTTTGGCCCGATCGCCGTGGTGATAAAAGCGGATTCCGCCGAACACGCCCTGACTATTGCCAATGACACCCCTTATGGTCTGGCCTCCTCCATCTGGAGCGCGGATGTCGCTAAAGCCGAAAAAATGGCGCGCGATATCGAAGCGGGACAGGTAACCATTAACGGCCTGGTAAAAACAGACCCGCGTCTGCCCAGTGGCGGTATAAAACGCTCCGGTTACGGACGTGAACTGGGACCGCACGGCATACTCGAATTTGTGAATGTGCAGCAGGTCTGGGTGGGACCTAAAAAAGATTAGCTGAATGGGGGTGGATGTAGATAAAAGTGAAAACCTGTATCCGCAGATGTACACAGATAAACGCAAGAGCTATATCCGCGAAGAACGCCACTAAAATGCCGGGAGCATTTTGAACGCACACAGTGCGGCCCGTAGGGTGACTAATTTTGCCGGGAGCAAAATTGAACAGCCGCTTTATGGCTGACCCGCAGGGCGAATTACAGGAAGTAATTCGTAACCCAGGATTGCGCGTAGTAATGACGCGAAAAAGGCAAAAGAAAAAAATAATTGAAAAAGGTTTTTTTGCGTCCTTCGCGTTCTTCGCGGACTAAAGCATTTGTTTTTCTCTGCGTTCTCTGCGACCTCTGCGGTGAAAGTTTTAGTCGGCCGCCAGCAGGTCGCTGAGGGTGCTGGCATCGATTAACTGCTCGCCCTCTTTTTTGCCTTTGCCATAGACGCTGTTAGCCAGCTGCTGCTTTTTCGCCTGCATGGCGAGGATTTTCTCTTCCACCGTGCCTTCGGTGATCAGTTTGTCGACGAACACCGGCTTCTGCTGGCCGATGCGGTGAGCGCGGTCGGTGGCCTGCATTTCCACTGCCGGGTTCCACCACGGGTCGTAGTGGATGACGGTGTCGGCTTCGGTGAGGTTGAGGCCGACGCCGCCCGCCTTGAGGCTGATGAGGAAAAGATTCACCTCACCGCTACGGAAGGTCTCGATCGCTTCGTCGCGCTTACGGGTCTGGCCGGTGAGTTTGGTGTAAGCGATATTTTCGCCCTGCAGCGCCTCTTCGATCAGGCTCAGCATGGAGGTGAACTGGGAAAACAGCAGGATGCGCCGCCCCTCGTCGAGCATCTCCGGTAGCAGCTCCATCAACATCGCCAGCTTGGCCGAAGCAATGGGCTTGCCCGTTTTTGCGCCGCCGGTTCCCGCAGGCAGCAGGCGCGGATCACAGCAGACCTGACGGAGTTTCAGCAGGGCGTCGAGAATGGTGATGTGGCTGCGCGCCAGTCCCTTCTGGGCGATGGCATCGCGCACCTTTTTCTCCATGGTCAGGCGGATGCTTTCATAAAGCGCAGCTTGCCTGCCCTCAATGGGGACAGTGCGCAGCAGCTCGCTCTTCGGCGGCAGTTCGCTGGCGACAACCTCTTTGGTGCGGCGCAACATGAAGGGGGCGGTGCGCTGAGTGAGGCGTTTGAGCTTGTCGTTGTCGCCCTGTTTTTCGATGGGAGTACGATAGTGGCGAACGAAGCTTTTCTGATCCCCGAGAAAACCGGGCAGCAGAAAATCGAACTGCGCCCACAGCTCGCCCAGGTGGTTTTCCATGGGTGTGCCGGTGAGACAAAGACGGTGGTTGGCCTGCAACTCGCGCACCAGTTGCGCGGCCTGGGAGCGGGGATTTTTGATCT
The DNA here is from genome assembly GCA_027858635.1 of Gammaproteobacteria bacterium. Classification (GTDB taxonomy): domain Bacteria; phylum Pseudomonadota; class Gammaproteobacteria; order SZUA-229; family SZUA-229; genus LH-M37. The sequence goes on from JAQICG010000121.1 coordinate 5,217, forward strand.
GCTGCGCCTCGTCGAGAATCAAATAGTGCCACGACTTCGCCAGCAGCACCTCGTGGTCACGTGGCAGCAGCGGATAGGTGGTGAGAATAATGTCGTAGTTGTCCAGCGTGGCGAAGTGTTCACTGCGCTCGGGGCCGTGCAGCACCAGCACCTTCAACCCCGGCGTAAACTGCGCCGCCTCGCGCCGCCAGTTGCCCATCAGGCTGGTGGGGGCGATGATCAGGCTGGGGTGCTTCATCCGCCCGGCACGCTTTTCGATGGCCAGGTGCGCCAGCGCCTGCACGGTTTTGCCCAGCCCCATATCATCGGCGAGAATGCCCGCCAGCTCGTACTTACGCAGGAACTGCAACCAGTCCAAACCCTGTTGCTGATAGCCGCGCAGGGTGCCCTTGAAGGTGGATGGCGCCTTAACCGGCTTAATGCCCTCGAAGTTGCGCAACCGCCGCGCCAGTGCTTGCAGAGTCGCGCCGCCGCGCACGCGGGTTTCACCCAGCTCCAGCAGGCGCGGCGCGTCGAGGCGTGACAGGCGCAGGCTCTCGCCGTTCTGCGCGCCGCGATCATAGAGATCAACAATGGTCTGCA
>JAQICG010000221.1 GCA_027858635.1 Gammaproteobacteria bacterium
GTGGCGCTGTAATTGAAAACCACGTAAAACGCAGAGCGAGGGCAAAGTTGTCGATTCCCTTGTGAAAACCGCCATTATTAGATATATACTAACAAGGCGTATAGAAAGGATACCCTTCAATCAAGACCGTCAGCAGCAGGGATGCTGCTGCCGAGCGTACACGGATGTATTCTCAGCGCGTCTTGATTGAAGGGTATCCTTTCCATGTGACTCAATAGTAAATGCCAGGTATAAAAAACTATAGAAATATTCTATTGCGATTCTGCTCCAAAAAGATGTAAAATTATAAATTATATTGTGATAGTTTTAAAGTGCAATTTCTTGCAGTGGCCATCACGATTTTTAGCAAGAGGTTACTCATGAGCGGACACGCACCTGCAAAAAGACCAGAAGTTCCTGAAGGTAAATCACGCTTTTTGACAACACGTCAGAAAGAGGCAAATGAAAAGGGTTACGTAGGGTACGACACCATCTGGGAATCGTTCCAGAAAGAGGTTCCTTATACGACTCCCAAAAAGCCATAAATTCACCAGTCGCACGCCCAAAAGCTCGTATGACCCAATAATCTGAACATTGGGCTACCGTACTTAGCCTTTGGGCGTTCTTCATCGCCCTCTGTAAGTGCTTGTGCTTTTGCCCATAAGCCAGAATATATTAATCAAGTTCCTTAGTACACTCAGATAAATCCTGTTTAAGTCCTTCTTTGATGGATTTGATCATGCTGGGCACTGACATTAAGTGCAGAGTTTCAGCAATGGCATTCCAGTCCTCCTCAGAAATTAAGACCGCATTGCCTCGTTTACCTGTAATGATAATAGGCTGGTGAGTCTCAGATGTCTCGTCGATCAGGCTATCTAACTTTGCACTGAATTCGGTAATATTCAATATGGTCATAATCCTTCCTTTGAGTTAAAGCATACTTATAGATGTACATTTTTTCAGTTGGTTTTAGACAAGAGACTGATGTTTTTCTCTGCGTTCTCTGCGGCCTCTGCGGTGAAGGTTTTAATAAAATACAAATTAAGTCCGCAGATGTATACAGATAAAGGCGAAAGCTATATCCGCGAAGAACGCCAAAGACGCGAAAAATCCTTTTTCAATTATTATTTTTTCTTTGGTCTTTTTCGCGTCCTTGGCGTTCTTCGCGGACTATCTTTAAGTTTTTATTTTTATTCAAACTGCGTGGCTGCATAACGCCTTGCACCTATTGCCAGACTATTGCGTACGCCTCAATCAACCATGACTTAACTCTGCGTTTTCTGCGGTGAATGCTTTAAACGCTATTGAGTTTCCAAACTAAACAGCTCTTCATTTTCATTGAACACGGTCGAGCCCTGCGTTACCGACAACGATTTAATCACCCCGTTGATCGGTGCTTTCACATAATAGTAATCCAGCCAGGCCTGATGCATTTCAAGTTCGCCCTGGGCTTTTATTAAGGCCTGTTCAGCCAGTTCCAGATCACGTTTGGCGCGTTCCAGGGGGCGGCGGGCGATGACGGTGCGGTCGTACATGTCCAGTGTCTGTTCGTATTCGATTTGGGTGTCTTCCAGTGCGGCTTTGCGATAATTAACTTCTGCTGTCAGAGCTTTCAGTTCTGCCTGATAACGGCGATCATCAATTTTTAATATTAGCTCGCCGGCTTTCACCTGCTGTCCGGTTTTCACCTTTAGCTGAGTGACCTGGCCTGTTACCAGCGCGCCTACTTTTACTTCATCGGCGTGAAGGTTAAATGCGAGCAGTGATGCCGCCATTAACAAGGTGATTTTTTTCATGATGTCTTACTCCGATGCCTGATTTTGTTGTTCGGCCAGGTTTTGTATTCCGGTTAGCGCTTGCATTTTTGCCCATAGCAGGGCACGTTTTAAATTGAACTCCAGGGCATCGTAATCCGTTTGTGTAATGCGCACCATGGCATTGCCCAGATCGGTCTGTAGTTCATTTTCATAGATGGCGCGTTTGTAATCGAGATTGTAATCCGCTGCGGTCTGGCTCGCTTTCACGGCCTGTTTCTCTACCGCCAGAAGCTCTAACTGAAAATACAGGTTCATTATTTTTTCACGAATCTGCTGTACGATTTCGAAAACCCCGGCACGGGTTTCGAGGCGTTGAGCGCGTTCCCGATCCACTCGGGACTTGCTCAAGCCGCCGTCGTATAAAGGGAAGTCTATCGAAACCTGAGCCTGCCAGTGGCCTTCACGCTCCTCCGGGTAACTCGATAATTGACCCACCCAGGCATCGGCGCGGATTACCGGGCGGGCACCGGCCTGGGCGCTTTCTACACGATACTGGCTGGCATCGTACGCCTGTTTTGCGGCCAGTATGTCCGGGTTAGTATCGAACGCCAGACGCAGATAATCGTCCAGCTCTAATAAAGTTTCAGGCGGACCGGTCAATTCCGGCAGTGTCAGATCGGGAAGAATGGCATCGGTGCGTCCCATCGCGTTTACCAGCAGCATCGGCAGTCGGCGCAAATCGGTGCGTGCCCGCTGGCGTTTTAGCAGCACTTTCTGATAGTTTTCTTCATTCTCGTAGAGCTCGGTATCTGATGCCAGGCCGAGTTCATGGGCTTCACGAATTTTATCCAGAGTGACGTAAGCGATGGCCATGGCTTCGTTTTCAACGCGGTAGCGCACTTCGGCGAGCAGAACATTAAAGTAGGCGTGCATCAGGTCCAGGCGAAACTGTTGTTCAATCGATTCAAGTCGATACTCATTGGCTTTGGCATCCAGCGACCAGGCCTGTTCGCTGGCAGCCGTGCGCCCGAAGTCATACAGCGGCAGGCCCATGTGTAAAGCGGCGAGATTGTAATCCTGATCCTCGTTGCGAAACTCCCGTTTGCCCAGTCGTCCCTGCAAATCAAAATTCAGGCTGTCCTGCGCGGTGACTTCCATCTGTTGTGCCTGCGCCTGTAATATGCTCGCCTGCTGGCGTAAAAAAGACGGACTCATGTGAGCGGGCTGTTCAAGCACATACTCCAGGGTCAA
>JAQICG010000363.1 GCA_027858635.1 Gammaproteobacteria bacterium
GCAAAACCTTTGCCTATCTGGTGCCGGCGATTAATTCGGGCAAGAAGGTGATTATTTCAACCGGCACCATACATCTACAGGACCAGCTTTTTCGCACCGATATTCCCAGAGTCTTGAAAGCGCTGGACGTGCCCATCAAGATTGCACTGCTCAAAGGCCGGGCAAACTACCTTTGCCTGCATCGCCTGCAAATCGCACCGCACCTCGGCTTCAATAATAGAACCACGCAGAGTCAGCTGGCCGAAATTAATCAGTGGTCGGGTAAAACGGCCAGCGGTGACGTCTCCGAATTAAGCTCGATACAGGAAGACGCTTGTGTCTGGCCGAAGGTGACTTCGACTGCGGATAACTGTCTGGGCAGCGACTGTGATTTCTACAGTGATTGCTTTATTGTCAAAGCGCGCAAAAAAGCGCAGGAAGCCAGTCTGCTGGTGATCAATCATCATCTGCTGCTCGCTGACATGAGCCTGAAAGAAGAGGGCTTTGCCGAACTGCTGCCCGGCGCGGATGCTTTTGTGATTGACGAGGCGCACCAGTTGCATGAAATCGCCTCGCGCTATTTTGGCGAGACGCTGTCGAGCAGCCAGCTCAATTTACTCGCTACCGACGCCATTGCCGAACAGGTTAATGATGCCCCCGACATGGCGGAAATTAGAGACTGTGCCGATCAGCTGACCAGAGCCATGCAGGATTTTCGTCTGGTGTTGGGGGACTCCTCGGAGCGCCAGGCGTGGGCGAACATCAAGCATAAACCGGCGCTGGTTAAAGGACTGGCAGAACTGGCCTCCGCGCTTTCTGATCTGTCGGCGAGGCTGGAGCTGGCCTCGGAACGCAGTCGCGGACTTGATCAGTGTTATCAGCGCTGCCTGGTGTTGAGTCAGCGCCTGGAGCTGTTCAAAAACGATAATGACCTCGCCGACGCCGCGAATGCGATTCTCTGGTATGAGACATTCAGCAAGGGATTTATGCTGCATTCAACGCCGATTGAAGTCGCTAATCTGTTCAGGAAATATACCGACAATTTTTCAGCGGCCTGGATTTTCACCTCGGCAACCCTACAAGTGAATAAAAAATTCAATCACTTTTCGGAAGCGCTTGGGCTGGATAAGTTCGAAAGCGGCAGCTGGGCTAGCCCTTTTGATTATCAGCAGCAAAGTATGCTGTACCTGCCGACTGAACTGCCGGAGCCTTCCGCGTTCTCCTACACCCACGCGCTGCTGGAAAAAGTGTTGCCGGTATTAAAGGCCAGCAATGGCAGCGCCTTTTTGCTATTCACCAGTTATCGTGCCATGAACGAGGCGGTCGAGTTTTTGCGCGGTAAAGTTCACTATCCAATTTTTATTCAGGGAGAACTGCCCAAACATCAGCTGCTGGCTAGTTTCCGTGAAGCGGGCAATGCCATACTGCTCGGCACCTCGAGTTTCTGGGAAGGCGTGGATGTGCGCGGTGATGCGCTCTCCTGTGTGGTGATTGACAAGTTGCCGTTTGCCTCGCCCGGCGATCCGGTGATGCAGGCGCGCATCGATGCCATCAAGAAAAGCGGCGGCCAGCCGTTTATGGAATATCAGATACCGCGTGCGGTGATCGCCCTGAATCAGGGGGTGGGCCGGTTGATTCGCGACGTCTGTGATCACGGTGTGGTGGTGATTGGTGATCCGCGCTTGAGCAACAAGGCTTATGGCCAGGTTTTTCTCAAGGGGCTGCCGCCGATGCGGCGAACCACGCAGATCAGCGATGTGGAAAATTTCTTTAACGAAAAAAATCGGGAGGCCAAAGATGAGTCTGAAGCTGCTGGCTCTTGATACTACAACCGAGGCCTGCTCGGCCGCGATATCCATCGATGGCGAAATTAGCCAGCAGTATCAGGTCGCGCCCCGGGAACACACCCATCTGATTCTCAACATGATCGAGCGCCTGCTACACGATGCCGGTCTCAGTTCGAAAGATATCGACGTGATCGCTTTTGCGCGCGGCCCCGGTTCATTCATGGGGGTGAGAGTAGCCGCAGGCGTGGTGCAGGGCATCGCTTTCGCGCATTCAATTCCGGTCGTGCCGGTGTCCAGTCTGGCGGCTATGGCCGGCGTCGCCATGCAGGAGACCGGAAAGTCTCAGGTGTTGACCGCCATCGACGCGCGCATGGGGGAAGTTTACTGGGGCGCCTATGTGCAGAATCAGGCCGGACAGATTGTCTTGCAGGGGGAGGAGGGCGTGGTGGCTCCAGCGCAGGCGCCGATTCCGGCGCAGGGCGAATGGGTGACCGCAGTCACGGGCTGGGGCAGTTACGCCGAGGTCATGAAACCGGCGCTGGGCGAGCGCTGCATTGTTTCGCTCGATGAATGTTTCCCCTCGGCCGAAGCCGTAGCCCGACTGGCTGTTCCCGTCTATGAGAACGGTGGCGCGGTTACGGCGGCGCAGGCAATTCCGGTTTATCTGCGCGATAATGTCGCCAGTAAACCCAAAGTTGCTAGTTAAATATATATCGTAGAATCGATCCTGATTGTGCCTTAGGACTGCCAATCGCAGCCCTCATCAGGTAAGATTCGCCCCTTCAATTCAGCCGTTAGCAGAGTCCGTAATCAAGATGGAAGTCAATCCTATATTTAACCTTATCGATGATCTCAAGCAGCGCTCCCAGTCGCTGAGGGGGTATCTTTGACTTCGATCGTCGCAAAGAAGAGCTGGAAGAGGTCAGTCGT
>JAQICG010000244.1 GCA_027858635.1 Gammaproteobacteria bacterium
ATGAGCTGAACATCATTAATGGTCACCGCCACCACCTGCCCCATGCCCTCCTTCTTGGGGGACATGAAATCGGAGAGATCACGCAGGGCGCGATAGATCGTTTTCACCAGTGGCAGGCGATACAGCACCTTTTCGCCCAGATCGAAAATCCGCCGCACCAGATAGGCTTTCATCAGCAGTCCTACAACAAACATCACCAGCAGGCCGACGATCATGCCTAAACCGGGGAAGTACAGGGAGTCGGGAATCACCCAGTGCAACATACTGCCCATCACCTGCTCCAGACTGACCGCCAACCAGTACATCAGGTAAACAGTGAGCATCACCGGCAGCAGCGTAATAAAGCCGGTGAGTAGAATGGTACCGATCATTTTCAACATATTCTTATCCAGTGAGTGTGTTCAGACACTTTTTCAGGTTGTTCGATTTATCAGAGCGAATGATAACGGTATTGGCGGCAATAACCCACATTAATACTGCCCGGAATAGCCGGATTCAGTGCAATTTCGGCATGAATGCTGCAAAATCGTCCGGGATAAGTGACCGAGGTGACAGAAAAATTCGAATAGTGCCTCGCTCGGTCGTTCAACGGCTTTGAGCATCGGTCATTGGGGATCATAAAAAATTCATGGTCTAATCAAATGCTTTTAAATACAATGCTCGCTCTGGATAGCAACAACAAATACAGGAGAAATACCGTGCATAAGGTGCGCAAATTGATCTTAATTCTGGCATTCACCGCCTCTGTGCTTCCCATTCATGCACAGGCGCTGGGCCTTGGCGATATTACAGTCAATTCGGCGCTCAACCAGAAACTCAACGCCCGCCTTGCCATGCATGAGGAACCTGACCGAGAATAGACTGTCCTACTGCGGAACTGCGATTTTGGCCATATTTTTCGATCATTTGAGGCGAGTAGTGGTGCAGGGATGCACCGTTTACGGACCTAACGGATGGAATAGTTGCGCTATTTAACGATAATGATCGAAAAATCTGACTCAAAATCGCCGCCCCTCGCTACAGGCGTTAACGGTGAGTAATAATGGCATCAGATTAAACACAGCAAACCCTGAACAGTTGACATAACGGATAACTAACATGAAGAAAACCTGGAAAGAAGCCATCAGTCAGCAGCGTGTCGAACTGGCGCGCAAACTGCTCGGCCCGCTTACTCACATCGCTGAAACCTGCACAGAAGTCTGGCCGGAACGAGACGCACTCGACACGATATTGCAGGAAAATTTCAGCAAAGTGCCGCACTGCCTGTTTCTTTACGCGCTGGATGCACAGGGCTTACAGGTTTCCGACAATGTCGATGCGAATGGCCTCATGCCCGAGCACTTCGGTCGCGACCGCTCAAACCGTCCCTACATGCTCGAACCGGTTCCTCTTACGGGCTTTTTGCTCTCCAATGCCTATCTGAGCCTGCGCGCCAACCGCCCCTCCATGACCGCCTTACAGGCAGTGCAGAGAGACGGCGAAACTCTGGGTTACATTGGCGCCGACTTCGACTTGCGCGACCTGCCCGTCACTGGCGACGTCTACGAAGAATCCGTCGGCTGGCAACAGATCAAAGGCTATCCGGCGATACGCAGCGTCGTCTTTCAGCAGCAACGCACCATCAGCCCCATGGACGAAAGCTTCGACGTCTCCATCGCCATCATCGAAGAGCTTCTCACCGATCACGGCATGTTCCAGTGCGTGCTGCATTTCTCCAGCTCACGCGCCACCATCTGGTTTATGGATGATCCCTATCGCTACCGCATTCTGGACCACGAAGCCCTCAGCAATCCCGATGTCTGCATGCTCTACCCCGCACGCCCCTACCCTGAAGATGCATTAATCCCCGCCGACCGCATCGGCTCAATCCTGCGCGCCATGAAAAAACTGCGCCTCACCGACGAAACCTTCTACCTGCGCTCAGCCTCCATCAACATCTTCAACGGCAAAATCAGCCTCACCTTCTCCTGCGACGGCTCGCACTACATGTCCTGGCAGGAATTCCTGGAAAAAGACGAAAGCTTCTGGTTCGGTGCGGTTCAGGAGGCTGATTAAGCTCTAATTCGGCCTGCGCTTCCCAATAATAAAAAAAACATTCAGTCCACAGATGAACGCAGATAAACGCAGATGAAAACGAAGGCTTAATCCGCGAAAAACGCGAAGGACGCGACTAAAATGCCGGGAGCATTTTGAACGCACACAGTGCGGCCCGTAGGGTGCAGCGCAGGATTGCGCGTAGTAAAAGGGCAAAACAATAATATAAATGGATTTAGGGTTAAGTGATATGCGCCGCAGGCGCATAAACAAAGCTTTCGATTTTATCCGTGTTCATCTGCGTTTATCTGTGGACTAAAAAGGTGGTTTTTTCGCGTTCTTCGCGGACTAGCTTTTTAAGCTTTAACTGCCAACTGCGCGTAGTAAAGACGCTAAGCCGTCATTTGCTTGTCATAGTCAATCCGTAAAGTCGGCCCATGGTCACTGTTTATAACAACGCAGCATTACAGGAGAAATTATGATGAAATATCAAAACACACAATTTAATTCCGGTCTTGAATCACAAACTGCACAGATCGAAAAATTTGCCAACAACATAAACCTTAACGAAATCATCAGGCTCCGGTTTCTGCAAGTGTCTGCAGAATACCTCAAAGCTGGAAGGGAAAATACACCGGTCTGGCTGGACGAGAAAATGAAAAGCTGAATGCTGGAACTGCTAAAGCATTCACCGCAGAGGTTGTTTAAGTAAGGTCAAAAGCTTTTCACCGCAGAGGTCGCAGAGAACGCAGAGAAGTAATTAATTCAAAATCTTTTCACCGCAGAGGTCGTAGAGAACGCAGAGAAGTACAGTAGGATGCGGTTCGTGCCTCACCACATCCTGTACTTGAGATCATTCCTCACAATAAAGCAATGAAGAACACTCGTAAATTTCGAGATAACAATTGAAA
>JAQICG010000035.1 GCA_027858635.1 Gammaproteobacteria bacterium
CTTCCACTTGCCGACCAGGCCACCAACGGTGACCAGCTGTTAGGTACGTCCGATATTCAGTGGGGCTTGGGCGGTGCAACCGTCGCGGCACCGCAGGATTCAGCCACCGTCTTTGTCAATCCAGCCGGCCTGGCAGAGCTGGGCATCGAAGAAGTACGTTTCGATCTCAGCCCCGGTTTCATGAGTCCGCCACGCGAGGTCAACGGCAACACCAGCGATTCCAACCTGTTCTTCCTGCCTTCAGGTTCAGTGGCGTTCAAGGTTAACGATCAGCTCTATCTGGGCATAGGTCTGGCGGCGCAGGCCGGTTTCGGGGTTGATTTCGCTGATAGCACTGCAAACCCCGGCTATCAGTCGTTTGTCACCACCAAGGGATTTTTCAAGCTGTCACCCAGTCTGGCCTACAAAGTCAGTGACGACCTGTCCGTCGGCGCTTCGATCAACATCGGTTATCAGAGTCTGGCGATCAGCAATGCCATGTTTACGTTACCTCAAAATCAGCAGTTTGGTTTTGGCGCAACACTGGGTGCCATCTATCACATTAATGAGCAATGGCAGATGGGCGTGTCGTGGGTCAGTAAAACCGACGTCAGTGAACATGAGTTCAATACCCCATCCAGCCCAACTAGTACGGGTGGTCTACTCACTATGGATATGGACGTACCACAACAGCTGAGCCTGGGTCTGGCCTACACCTCGAACGCCGGCTTGCTGGTCGAGATGGACGCTAAATGGATCAACTTCAGCGATACCATGGGTAATGTGGCTATCGGTCGACCCGCAGGTTTTACCGGCAGCGTTCCGCCTTCGCTGAACTTCGGCTGGGATGATCAGATCGCCTACTCACTGGGTGTGCAGCAGGAGATCAATGCTGAGACGAAAGTGCGAGCTGGCTTGAACTACGGTGAATCACCCATTGGTCCGGAAGATGTCGATAACAATATCGGCTCGCTGGCTGTTCCGGAACTGCACCTATCGCTGGGTGCCACCCGTCAGCTGAGCAAGAAAGTATCGGGTTCCATATCTTATACCCATGCCTTCGATAACGAGGTTGTCTCAAATACAGGTTCGGGAAACAAGATCAGCATCGAGCAGGATATTGTCTATCTGCAAGTGGCTTATCAGTTTTAATAAAATCAGAAACAGACGGAGTGAATAATGACAGTTGATAAATACGTACGGCTTTTTGCCGGTTTGATGATCCTGCTGAGCGTGGTGCTGACGAACTATGTGCATCCCTACTGGGCAGGGCTGACGATTTTTGTCGGTTTAAATCTGGCGCAGAGTAGCCTCACCAATCTCTGCCCGCTGGCGAGCATCCTGAAAAAACTGGGAGTTCCTGAAGGTATGGCATGTCGTTGAAGTAGTTAGCTTGTGCCGGGGCTGTTGCCCCGGCACATTAACTTACTCACTCAATAAAGGATTCAAGAGAAAATTATGAATAAAAAATGTACCGTAATTATCGTGTTGCTGCTGCTGGTTATTGGCGGCGGTGTTTATAAGTTTATTTTTCAGGGAAGTGTTTCAGAAAGTACAGATGGACGTATCGCCATTCACCTCAATGGCGGAGAGAGAGATCTGGTGCTCGGCGAAATGAGAATGTTTCTGGAAAATGTTCAGCAGATAATCATAGGCGTCAATGAAGATGATATGGTTCGCATAGCTGAATCGGCACGAATAGTCGGTAGAGCGGCTCAGGCAGCTGTGCCTGGTACCTTAATGGGAAAGCTTCCCGCTGAATTTAAGACGCTGGGTTTTGATACGCATAGCAAATTTGATGAACTGGCCTCAAACGCAGAACAGTTCGGCGATCCTGCATACAGTCTTCGTTTGCTTTCAGAATTAATGAGCAATTGTGTCTCCTGCCATGCGGCATACAAAATTAATACACCTGCTACCGGCCTCTAAGGCCGATGGCCCACCTCATTCCTGATCATGGGCGAGGGTTAGGCAATTTGATCATTAGCTAAAGGTCGAATGACCGTTGACTAGCCGGCTCTGGCGTAATGCAGTTAACTGCAAGCCTGATGCCGGCTATCTTTTTATGGTTCTCTACGCTCTGATGCCACTGCGTTAAAAAAAATCTCAGAACCGAAATTGTAATATTCCAACCGCACTGCTTGCTCGTATCAGCACCCTAAACGCAGATAGCAACAGGTTGTGAACCGGTTGTATATCGAATAATAAAACCCACCTAAAGCGCGCTGGCCATAGACGCGCTGCTCACGCACCTGCGAAAATGACGCCGGTAATTTACAGACTGATGAAATTTACCGGCTATTTTTAATGCCTATTGTAATTTGCAGTGGCGTTATCATGGCAGGCTTTAGTGTGTGATAGAGATCCACCCGATAATGGGGCGTAAAACTCAGAAAAATCATCAAACTGACCGTAGTGGCATTGCGATAACAGCCTCCCAGGGGTCATAAAACCGCTACACTAGCGGCAAAAAGTATGCTGTAAACACATCACTCCTGGAAGCCAGATCGGTAGGTATGAACTTTGCTTATAGAAACTGTGATGCGCCCTATGGATGAAGGGAGTAATTAAAAATAACCAAAAAGGTGAAATATGAAACTAGCGATGATCGGCCTGGGGAAAATGGGCGCAAACATGGTGCGGCGACTGGTACGCGACGGTCACGAAGTCACTGTTTATGATATAGATGCCGATAGTGCTACCGCGTTGGCCGACGAGCTGGATAACGTCACCGCGGTTAGCAGTCTTGAAGAATTAATTAATGCACTGATGCCGCCGCGGGTGATCTGGTTGATGGTGCCACATCAGTTTGTGGATCAAAGCATCGAAGCCTTGATCAACGCGGGTATGACCGGCGGTGATCTGCTGGTGGATGGCGGCAACTCCAATTTCAACCTATCGAAAAAGCGTGCCGCTGATCTACTGACATCGAACATTCATTTTGTGGATGCGGGTACCTCCGGCGGTATCTGGGGTCTGGAAATTGGCTACAGCATTATGGCCGGCGGAAGCGAACATGCCATTACCATGCTTCGACCTGCGTTGGAATCACTGGCTCCGGCCAAAGACAAAGGCTGGGGGCATGTGGGGCCGGCT
>JAQICG010000040.1 GCA_027858635.1 Gammaproteobacteria bacterium
GTGCTCTTGATCTTTTTTTACATATTAAAAGTCAAAGGTAAAGCTCCTAACAAATCGCTCAAGTTCGCGCAAAAAACGCGCAGGACTCGGCATAAAGCGCCGAGCCTCTTAGCTAGAACGTCAAAGGGGTCAGGTCTTGCTTTTTGCCTTTCCGCCATGCTAGCCTCTCCCCATGTCAAGACCGTTAAGAATAGAATTTGCAGGCGCGCTATATCATGTCACCTCTCGCGGTGATGGTCAGGATGATATATACCTTGATGACGACGACCGAAACAACTTTCTGGAAGTGTTGAGCGATGTCTGTGATCGGTTCAACTGGGTGGTTCATGCTTATTGCTTAATGACCAATCACTATCATTTGCTCATAGAAACACCTGGTAGCAATTTATCTAAAGGTATGCGTCAGTTAAATGGTGTCTATACACAACGATTTAATCGAAAACATAATCGAGTTGGGCATGCTTTTCAGGGGCGGTATAAAGCCATTATTGTTCAGAAAGAATCCTATTTATTGGAATTAGCTCGATATATTGTATTGAACCCCGTGAGGGCGCAGATGGTGAGGTCAGCTAAAGACTGTCCATGGAGTAGTTACAGGGCAACAGCAGGGTTTACTAATGCTGAGAAATGGTTAACTGTAAACTGGATTTTATCATCCTTTGCGCGAAAAAAGACGGATGCTGTTATTTTGTATAGGGCTTTTGTTTCAGAGGGTAGGAACCAACCAAAGCCCTGGGACGAATTAAAAAATCAGATATATCTAGGTGATGAAGAATTTATAGATGAGATGCAGTGCAAGATATCACCAGAAACCAATTTAAGTGAAATCCCCTCATCTCAGAGAAGACAAGTTGCCAAACCTCTTGATTACTACAAAAAAAAATATAGTGATAGAGATGTGGCAATACTAAAAGCCTATGAAAGTGGTGGTTATAGCATGAAAATTATTGGTGATTATTTTGAATTGCATTATTCATGGATTAGTCGTATTTTAAAGGCAAAAAGCAAGACCTGACCCTCATTTACTCTGACCCTCATTTACTCATTTACACTCATTTACACTACACTCATTGTTTTAGATAGCCGTAATTTTTACTTTTTATGGATAAGGTTTTCCACTATGCTTGAATACATTTTGTTTCATATCAAACCCTTTCAGTTATTCGTCGATTGGTTGAAGACAAAAGAAATTTCATTTGAAACTGAAATCGATGAAGATAATTATCTGATAAAAATTCCTGAAGACATTGATGATGATTTACTTGATGAAGTTGATGAAAAATATGATGCTATGATGGATATGAATCAAAAAATTGTTGAGGATCAGGAAAATGAAGATCAGCAGGGTTATCATATGGCAGGCATTGTTGTGACTTTGAAGGATGGCACTGTTTCTTATGCAGATGTTGACCCCGGATTGTTAGGGCGAGTCATGAGCGCGATTTCACCTGAAGAATTTGGTCAGATTGTTGCCACTATTGCTGATGCCGTTGAAACGCCACAACCTAAATCGTATTGCCAGAGACAGAGAGAGCAGTAGGACTTCATTCTTTAGAGATCAAGGGGGCAGACTCGTTGATGAAGAGCTGCTGAGTAAGTTGTCTGACATGTTTCTTCAGGCCATCGACCCTGAAGGGCTTAAATGGTGCTTTTCATAAAGCACGATTGTGCAATAAAGACAGCACGTTGCACCATTTTCCCTGAAATTTTCTATGCGTCCAGCGTCGTGTTAGGTTATAAATGCCTCTTTCCACACACCGCCCGAGGCTATCTGATTGTCCACGACCTATTTAACGTAGGTTCCAATTGATGGCGATGTCTTTGATCGCATCTGCGAGGCACTGAAGGATCAGGGTTATATTGTGCTCGACGAAGTGTTTACTATCGAGCAGTTGCAATCGCTATTTATCGATATCAAAGATACTGATAGTGAGTATTTTCATCAGGCCGGGATTGGTCGGGAACAGGTACATCAGCTGAATCAGTTTGTACGCCGTGACCGCATCTGCTGGCTGGACATGTCGCACCCGCCCACCCGGTTTTATCTGCAATGGGCGGAGCAGCTGCGCAGGCATCTGAATCGGGTGCTGTTTCTCGGGCTGTTCGATTACGAAAGCCATTATGCGCATTACCCCGCCGGGGCATTCTATAAAAAACATCTTGATGTCTTCAAGGGTAATTCTAATCGTCGCCTGTCGAGTATTTTATATCTGAATCCCGCCTGGCAGCCCGGTGATGGCGGTGAACTGGTTCTGTATGCGCCGGATGATGGCCGGATTCTGGAAACGGTATCGCCCGCATTTGGCTCTATGGTTATTTTCCTGAGTGAAGAGTTCCCGCATGAGGTACTGCCAACCCGATGTTCACGTTATAGTCTGACTGGATGGTACAGGGTTAATGCCACGACGGCGGTTAATCTGGACCCGCCTGCCTAGCAGCAAGTATTGTAGTTTTTCAACATATTTTATTACGTGTAACCCGGTTATGAAAAAGACATTCAAGTTAAGCCATGAAAAGATCAAGACACCGAGGCTGGTGGAAGCCATTAAGCATGAGGTGAGTAAATATATAAAACGGGAACGTAGAAGGGCCTTGCCGGAAGGCGATGACTACTGGGATTTTGACTGCCGCTATGGCGTTGATGAGGCCAGCAGTGAGGCTATTCATCTCAGCGAGATTAACAAGTGTATAAGCCAGGCTGAATCGCAGCAGCTGGAATCCTTTTATCTGGAAGTGATGGTGAAGCCCTGCCGCCGTAAAAATCCGGCTCAGGAAGAATAAGGTTTTGGAGGCAAAGAGCAATGATGTTTGATTTTCGTAAGGCGCTTAAAAAATAAATCCGTCATCAGGGTACAATGTTATAAATTGTGAACCTGATGAAATTGTCATGCGAAAAACATTACTCAAGACGCTATTTTTGCTCATCACTTTATACTCCTCACAGTCAGCCGCACAGGATGTCATTTGGGATCTGGGTGCGGGCGCGGCGACATTTAATCTTAGTCTGTATCCGGGCTCTGCGGACAAGATTAATTATACGGTGCCAATGCCTTACTTTACGCTAGTGGCTGAAAAGCTGGAGATAGATCGGGGCATTCGGACTTTTCTTTTCAAAAGTAAACGCATAGTGCTGGATCTGAGTCTGGGGTTTGGTATTCCAGTGGACAGTGAAGATAGCGGCGCTCGGGAGGGCATGCCTGATCTTGATGCGATCGCGCAACTAGGGCCCTCGCTGGAGTTTGTTCTGGTCAAGCCGACGAAAGATCGAATGAGTCTGAATTTCGAGCTGCCGTTAAGAGCGGCCGTGGCCACGGATCTCACAAGTAGCAGTCATGAAGGCTGGTTGCTGGAGCCGCAGTTCAATCTTGAAAAGCGCAGGCTGTACAAGTCAGGACTGGCGATGAAGTTCACTCTGGGGCTTAATTATGCAACGCGCGATTTCCATTCTTATTATTATGATGTGCCGTCGATTTTTGTCACGCCATCAAGGCCCGCTTATGTTGCGGATAAGGGCTATAGCGGTGCGTTCGCTAACCTGAGTGCCAGCTGGCGTGAAGGCAACTTGATCTGGTGGACCTTGTTGCAGTACCGGAATCTAAATGGAGCGGTGTTTGAGGACAGCCCACTGGTTGAGCAGAAGCACTCTTATCTGATCGGTGTCGGTTTTGCCTGGGTGTTTGCACAGAATTTGTGAGTGCTAGTCCGAAGATGAATGCGGATGAATGTAGATATAAACAAGGACTGTCCGCGAAGTACGTGAAGGACGCGAAAAGGGCAAAGAATTAGAATTCAAAAAAACATAGTCCACAGATGTACACAGATAAACGCAGATAAATCCAAATGCTTAGATTGCTAAATTACGCTGCATGGTTAATATAGTTTTATATTTTCAATAACGTAAAGATAAAAAGTAAGTCCGCGAAGAACGCGAAAAAGGCAAAAACAATAATTATTTAAATGATTTTTTGCGTCCTTTACTACTCGCTGTCCTGCGCTTCGCCCTACGGGCCGGACTACGTGCGTTCAAAATACTTCCGGCATTTTAGTGCGTTCTTCACGGACGGTTAAGGGATTGTGTTGCTCATAAATATACCGCCGGGGCGAAAACAGTCGCCGCAGTAAAATAGCTGGATTTGACCTTTAGCGGCGTCGCGATGATGGCGTGAACAGGGGATTGCATTGAATGATGCGGCCGCCTCATGCAAACTGGGCTCTCGCCATATCAAAAAAAAGCGTGAAGAAACGCTGAAAGATAAGGGCATTTACCTGTATACGTCGGCAGTGAAGTCGATGCCGCCGGTGTCAGTACAGGCATCAATCAGGCAGACTGACGGCTCCGCTATCATCACCATAACTATTATAAGCAAGGGACAATAATTCATGATCACCACCAGTTTCCTGATTTTTATGTTGGCTTTTCTGGCTATCGGCCTGTTATCCATGTTCAAGAGTAGAAATACCCAGGAGGACTATCTGGTGGCGGACAAGTCTGTCCCCGCCTGGCTAACCGGGCTGTCTGCGGTGGCCACCAACAACAGCGGTTTTATGTTTATCGGCATGATCGGTCTGACCTACAGCACCGGGCTGTCATCGATATGGGTGATGCTGGGCTGGATTGCCGGTGATCTGATGGCGTCGCTGCTCGCGGTGGGGAAAATTCACGCCGCATCGCGTTCGGAAAAGGTGCATTCTTTCGGCGGTCTGTTGGGACACTGGCATGGAAATAATCACCATCACCTGCGCCGACTGATCGGTATTATGACGGTATTTTTTCTCACGCTTTACGCTGCTGCGCAATTGAAAGCTGGCAGCAAGGCGACGCAGGTGATGCTGGACTGGGATCCTTCCACCGGCATTGTTATTGGTGCCATCATTGTGCTTATCTACAGTACCGCCGGTGGACTGCGTGCCTCAATATGGACTGATGCGGCACAGTCAATAGTGATGATTTGCGGCATGGCGGTGCTCATAGTCGGTGGCATTCAGATCGCCGGCGGCTGGGATAGCGCGATACACAAGCTGACCCAAATCGAACCGGATTATCTTGACTGGTTCCCCGATAGCTCAGTGCCGGAAATATTGCTGTTTATCACCGGCTGGGTGTTTGGGGGCATAGCCGTAATCGGACAGCCGCACATCATCATCCGCTTTATCAGTCTGGATGACCCACGCCACATCAACCGCATGCGCGTCTACTATTACAGCTGGTTCACCCTGTTTTACAGTGCGACTATCGCAGTCGGGCTGTTGAGCCGCATTGCTTTCCCGGAGACGGCCAACTTCGATGCCGAACTGGCGCTACCGACCATGGCGCAAACCGTCATGCCGGATGTTTTCGTCGGACTGGTGCTGGCGGCGCTATTTGCAGCCACCCTGTCGACGGCTGATTCGCTCATCCTCTCCTGCTCCGCCGCGCTCACCCGCGACTTCATTCAGCATCCCGGCAAAGTGCATTCGCTGATTGTTGCCAAAGTGGCAACACTGGTTATTCTCACCACCGCCGCGGTTATCGCCCTGACCGGCACACAGACGGTGTTTGCCCTGGTGCTGGACGCCTGGGGCCTGCTCGGCTCAGCCTTCGCGCCGCTGATTATCGTCTACTCGCTGGGCTATCGCGCCTCACAGAGGTTGGCCATCAGCATGGTCATCATCGGCATCGCCTGTTTTCTGGCGTGGCAACAACTCGTACCGGGCGGGCTGATATACAGCGTCGCCCCCGGAATCCTCTCCGGCCTGCTGTGTTTTGTGGTGGGCAGGAAAGTGCTCGACAGAGCGTAGAGAGCCAGCGTGATGGAGTCGAAGATAGTTTGAAAGTGAGAGGGCAGGAAGCCCAAAACAGGCGCAGAGTCGCTGAGAAAACATAGAACCACTCTCACCCTGGGCCTCTCCCCCCTGATGGAGAGGGGATCGATGCTGATCGATAGTTTTCTGTATTTTTAGTCGGCTACTGTCGGTTAATTTTATATCGTTACCACGCAGGAGCGTGGGAACGATGGAGAAATGGTTTTTCTGCGTCTCCGCGCCTCTGCGGTAAATAAACTGCCAACTGTCAACTAACCACTGCCAACTATGTCTTTCCCGTCTCACTCACCAGATACAGCCAGATAAACCCGGCTACGCCCGCCAGCAGTGAAGCGGCAAGAATGCCGGTCTTGGCCATCAGCAGCAGCTCTTCGTTGCCCTCGAAGCCGAGTTGGGCGACAAAGATGGACATGGTAAAACCGATCCCCGCCAGCAGCGAGACGCCGGCAATTTGAGTGAAGCGGGTGTTTTTCGGCAGCACGGCTAGATCGAGCTTGAGCATCAGCCAGCAGATGCCGGTGATACCGATAAACTTGCCCAGCACCAGTCCCAGAGTCACGCCGAGCATCACCGGGTGCAGGAAGGTGTCGCCGAGGGTGGAAAAATCCAGCGCAATGCCGGCATTGGCCAGGGCGAAAATCGGGATCACCACATAAGCCACCGGCAGATGCCAGTAATGCTCCAGCCGTTGCAGCGGTGCTTCGACACTCTGCACACCATTTTCCAGAGTCTGCACCACGCCGTGCAATTCGGCGTTGGTGAGGATGCTCTTGCCGGGCTGGTGACTGGCATCAAAACGCTGCATGAGCTCTTTGACGTGAGCGCTGAAACGCTCGGGTTTGTAGCGGGGCATGGCGGGCACGGTTAACGCGCCCAGGATACCGGCGAGCGTGGCGTGTACTCCGGAGAGCATCAGCGCGTACCAGAGGGCTAGCGCGACAATAAAGTAGGGCTCGGTTCGGCGGATGCCGCCCAGATTGAAGGCGATGAGTAGAGCGAACAGCGCCCCGGCCACCGCCAGTGCATTAAGGGCAATGGTATCGGTGTAGAACACCGCAATTACCAGAACCGCGCCCAGATCATCGACGATGGCCAGCGCCACCAGAAAGGTTATCAGTGCTTTAGGTACCCGGCTTGCCAGCAGCGCCAGCGCACCGATGGCAAAGGCGATGTCGGTAGCCATCGGAATGCCCCAGCCACGCGCCGCTTCGCCCTCCGGATTGATGACGAAATAGATTAACGCCGGCACCACCATACCGCCGATGGCCGCTGCAATCGGTAGCACCGCATTGCGCAGATTGGCCAGCTCGCCAACCATGATTTCGCGTTTCAGCTCCAGCCCGACGACGAAGAAAAACAGCGCCATCAGGCCATCGTTGATCCAGTGATGCAGGCTCATGTCCAGCTGCCAGTTGCCGAAATTAACACTGACCGCAGTATGAATGAAATGCGTGTAAGCCGATGCCAGCGGCCCGTTAGCCAGCACTAGCGCGATCACCGCAGTCAGCATCAGCAATAAACCACTGGTGGTCTGACGATGAATGAACTCTTCAAAGGGGGTGATAATCCTGTCGAAACTCTTCTCCCAGGGGGCGATATATTCGTTCGGATTTTTAGACGGGTCAGGTGTTTGATCGGTATTCATAAATATTCACACCACATGGGTTCACTGACAAAAAGGTTTGATGATGGGCGCTAGTTTAACGGACATTCGCTGACAGCGATAATGGGCGGGTTGTAGATGATGGAAAAATTAGAGCTATTTCACCGCAGAGGCGTGGAGGCACAGAGAAAAACCTATCTGGTTTTTTCTCATGTGCTTTCGGTCTATTGCAAAACTTGGGTGGTGAAGTTTTTTTATTAATACCTGAATCTGTGGTTAAGCCACGGATTCAGGTAGTAATTAACTAACTACGTCACATGTTTTGATGCTACCGCAGCTGATATTCGAAATTTATCCGTAAATAATGCGGTAGACATATATATCCAGTACGATTAGGGTTGATTAACGTTACTGGAGTGCGCAATGATAATAAGATTATTTCCTGTAGTATTATTAATTAACCTTGTCTGCTTTTCCGCTTACGCCGAGGATGCCGGTATTGAAAGCCTGCGCCAGAGTGGCAAGGCTTTTTCATCGGTCGCTAAATCGGTTTCACCTTCAGTTGTTTTTGTTCATGTCGAAGGCCATATTGGCGGCGAACGTACGTCGACGTCACCATTTCCATTCGACGAGGATTTCTTCAAACGATTCTTTGGTGACTCTTTTCCCGGCTTCCAGTCACCGGAAAAATTCGAACACCCGCAACGTCGTATTAAGAGCCAGGGTTCCGGTTTTGTCTTCAGGGTCGAAGATGGTTTGTTAAGTGACAGAACCTATATTATGACGAATAACCATGTGGTCGAGGACGCCGATAGTGTCAACGTAAAATTTAAGGATGGGCATGAATACGAAGCTGAAATCACCGGACGTGACCCTCAATCTGATATTGCGGTCATTGAGATTAAAACTAAGGATCGACCTGCGCTGAAGCTGGGCGACTCATCAAAACTTGACGTGGGTGAATGGGTGGTTGCCATCGGCAATCCTTTCGGCCTGGGTCATACACTCACTGTCGGTGTGGTGAGTGCAACCGGGCGTACCAGTCTCGGTATTAATGATTACGAAGATTTTATCCAGACCGACGCGGCTATCAATGTAGGCAATTCGGGCGGCCCTCTGGTGAATCTGGCCGGTGAGGTTATCGGGATGAATACCGCTATCTTTACCCGAAGTGGCGGTTACATGGGCATAGGCTTTGCTATCCCCATTAATATGGCGAGACAGATTGCGACCCAGCTGGTCGAGGAAGGTAGGGTGTCGCGTAGTTATATAGGGATCGTCATTCAGCCATTGACGGCTGAGCTGGCACAAGCGTTCAATCTTGAGCGGCAGGAGGGCATTCTCATTGCTCAGGTGATGGAGGATTCACCTGCGGAACGAGCCGGGTTGCAGCCGGGTGATGTCATCACCGGTTTTCGCGGAGAAGCAGTTTCTGATGTAGGCGCTTTTCGCAACCGGGTTTCTATGACCCCGCCGGGTAAAAAAGAAGAGCTGACTATCATCCGCGATGGCGGCAAACAAAAGATTATGGTTACCCTCGGTAAGCACGACCCGGAAAAAGAAACCGCTCAACGTTCCCCCACCCCGGACTCTGACCAGCTGGGTCTGACTGTACGTACCTTAACTGCTGAACGGGCAAAACAGTTTAATATCGAGACGGAGGAAGGGGCTCTGGTCACAGAAGTTAAACCCGGTTCGATTGCTGCACTGGCAGGTATTAATGCGGGTAGTGTCATACTACAGGTTAACCACCAGTCGATTAAGACTGCTCAAGAGTTTGCCCGCGCAGTAGAAAAGGCAGATAAAAGCAGGCCTATATTGTTACTGATACGTTTTGGGGAAACTCAACAGTACGTCTCGTTGAACTGGCGTGAAGGATGATTTAGGAAAGTTTGCAGTTGGCAGTTTAAAT
>JAQICG010000424.1 GCA_027858635.1 Gammaproteobacteria bacterium
GGATCACAGAGAGGCCGGAGAGCACCATGAATCGCTACGTGCGCACGGCGCGGAGGTGGTGGTTACTGATCTTTGTCAGTTGCTGCCACCTGAGCATGATTCTGAAACCGCGCGCCCGCTCGATAGTGTGCCTGTTGCATGGCAGCGCAAGGAAGAGCTGAGCGAACGCCTGAGAGAACATCTGGCAGCCATCTTTCTTGATTATGACGGCACACTCACTCCTATTGTCGATGACTACAAAAAGGCCCAGCTTGATGAGCGCATGCGCGACTCTGTTGCCGAGCTTGCCGAACACTATCCGGTTGCGGTTATCAGCGGACGTGATTTGAACGATGTTCGTGTACGGGTCGGTCTCGAATCGATATTTTATGCCGGCAGCCACGGCTTCGACATTGCAGGGCCCGAAGGTTTCCATGAAATGTTACAACAGGGTCAGGAATTTCTGCCCGATCTGGATGCCGCCGAGAGCGAATTACGCGAAGCCATAAAAGACATCACCGGGGCAGCAGTCGAACGCAAAAAATTCTCCATCGCAGTACACTACCGTCAGGTCAGCGAGGACAAGGTCGATGCCGTGGAAAACGCCGTCGATACCGTGCACAATACGCATGAGCGGTTGCGCAAGTCAGGCGGGAAAAAAATATTTGAAATACAACCGAATATAGAGTGGGACAAAGGGCACGCGGTACTCTGGCTGCTGGAGCAGCTGAATCTCGATCGACCGGAAGTGCTGCCAATCTATATCGGCGATGACATTACCGATGAGGATGCCTTCAGGGTGCTACGCAAGCACGATCTAGGCATCGGCGTGGTGGTTCGCGATGGCGAAACCGGGGCCAGTCTGGCAAACTATTCACTGGATGAACCGGAAGACGTGCGCCGCTTTCTCAAGATGCTGATCAAACTGGACAAACAGAACAAACAGGACAAAGGAGCTACCCATGGATAAAACATGGACACTGAGTTACAACGGTTACAAACCTGAGCAGGAGGGGCTGCGCGAAACTCTGTGCGCACTCGGAAACGGCTATTTCTGCACGCGCGGAGCCGCAACCGATGCCTCAGCCGATGAGGTGCATTACCCCGGCACCTACCTTGTTGGCGGCTACAACCGGCTCACCACCGAGATCAAAGGTCACGAGGTTGAGAACGAAGATCTGGTGAACATGCCGAACTGGCTGGTACTGGAAATAAGCATTGATAACGGCCCCTGGCTACACCCCGATGAACTCGAATTTCTCGACTACAACCAGCATCTGGATGTCGCCAATGGCATGCTGATCCGTTCGCTGCGTTTTCGCGATAACAACGGGCGAACCACTCGCTGGCAGGAACGACGGCTGGTGAGCATGGCTGACCAACATCTGGCCGGACTGGAAATCGAGATTGAACCGGAAGACTGGTCAGGCGAACTCGGTATTCGTTCGGCACTCGACGGCACGGTTATCAATGCCGGCGTTGCGCGCTATCGTGAACTCAACAGCAGGCATCTCGAAACCCTCGACAGCGGGCAGTCGGAAGATGACAGCATCTGGCTAATGAGCCGAACCGTGCAGTCGCGCATTGAAATCGCCGAAGCGGCACGCACGCGGATTTTCAGTCAGAACGAGCAACTCACTGTGCCGCACCACACAGATACGCAACCGGACTTTATCGCTCAGGAATTTCGCCTTCACGTCGAGGCGCGCCAGAGCCTGAGCGTTGAAAAAATTGTCGCCCTCTTCACCTCACTCGACCATGCAGTTTCCGAACCTGAAGTGATGGCGCAGCAGCGACTCACCGAGGTCGACAACTTTCAGGATCTGGCCGACCGTCATAGTGTCGCCTGGAAGCATCTGTGGGAGAAGTTCGACCTGTGTCTTGACATTCAGGATGGCAATAACGATCAACTCAAGCTGCGCCTGCATATTTTTCACCTGCTGCAAACTGTCTCGCGCCACACCATCGACCGCGATGTCGGCGTGCCGCCCCGGGGATGGCACGGCGAAGCCTACCGTGCCCATATTATGTGGGACGAGCTGTTCATCTTTCCGTTTCTAAACCTGCGCCACCCAGTACTTACCCGGGCGCTGCTGCGCTACCGTTATCGCCGGCTGCCGGCAGCCCGCCAGCTGGCTCGTGAAGCCGGATTTCGCGGTGCCATGTTCCCCTGGCAGAGCGGCAGCAGTGGCCGGGAAGAGAGTCAGAAGCTGCACCTGAACCCTCAATCAGGCCGATGGATACCCGATAACAGCAACCGCCAGCGCCATATCAGCTCCGCCGTCGCCTACAACGTCTGGCAGTATTATCAGGTCACCGACGACCACGAATTTCTTTATGATTATGGCGCGGAGATGCTGGTCGAAATCGCGCGATTCT
>JAQICG010000125.1 GCA_027858635.1 Gammaproteobacteria bacterium
TTACCGGGCTATTTTCCAGCGGATACATGGCTAGAAACGGATTTTCGCCCGCTCTCGGACTCACCGGGCGGCCGCCGCCGGTTGTCGAACAGGTAGAGGCGCCGAACAGGTCGGAAAAATCAGGAAAGCGCGAAAGCATGCCGTAGCCGTTGAGCAGCAAGCAATAGGCGTCATTGAATGTCGAGGCAATCGCCATTAACTCGCCTTTTAGCTGCGTCGCAAGGCCGGCTGGCGCAGCCATGATCTGAAACATATTGCGCGCGGACTGCTCAAACGACATCGCCGTGTACATCAACGGCGCCAGCGTGGCATCAATGTAACCTGATGCCGCGTTTACCTGCTCAGTGACCGCCGTCAATAGCTCGGTCGAGGCATTCAGCACGTCGGTCGCCACCCCGGACATAGAAAAGCCCAGCGCACTGTCCACCTTTATCGACCATTCCTGCTGCTCTTTGATGGTGCCGGACATGCTGGCCTGGGTCGCCTTGTAGCGCCCCCGTGGATTATTGATGGCGCCGGTAATCGGGTCGATCTGTTTTAGTGCGGATTCGCTGGCCTCGCGTAAAACTGTCATGCTGATATTGAATTGCGACAGCAGCGGCCGGGTTTTATGTCGGCGTAGCTGGAACTGGTCGGGCGAGACCACGACCGCCATGTTATTCAGTTGGTCGGCAAAGATCAGCTCGATAAAATCAGGATCACGGCCCGCCTTGGCGCTTTCTGCTCGCCGCAGGTGCCAGGCCTTGTAAACCGTCTTGTACAGTTGCTGGAACAGCTCCTGCCCGTCCATGCTTTTAGTGCCGCGCCAGCCGGTATGGCCCGCCAGTGTCAGCGTTTCCAGCCCTTCGCCCTGTCCGTCAACCCATGCGCCATCCAGCGTCTGCGTCGCGTTGTTGCGCGACGGGCTGTTACGGGTTAGCTCTTCGGGCCGAATCACAAAACTGGCCTGCGCGAGACTGGCCGCCTTCTGGGTATCCCACAGCAGAAAGGTAATCGGCTTATTTTTTTGACTTGACGGTATCATGATGATTCTCCAATTTTTTTATTCAGTTGAAACTTAAGGCGCCGTTTTGCCCGTG
This sequence comes from Gammaproteobacteria bacterium, assembly GCA_027858635.1. Lineage (GTDB taxonomy): Bacteria > Pseudomonadota > Gammaproteobacteria > SZUA-229 > SZUA-229 > LH-M37. The sequence goes on from JAQICG010000125.1 coordinate 1,080, forward strand.
AGGACCACGGCATAATTATTTGTTGCCACCACCAGCGAAGCTCGCTGGGCGTAGCTTCGCCATAGCTCACTAGCAGTTCTGGTTTAAACTCGCCCTGCATGCGATTCATTACGCGACCTGCTTCATTTTCACCTCTGCCAACAACAAATTTGCTGTCGTAGTAAATATAGATGTTCAGCGCCTGGAGCATCGTCGGCTTAAGGCCGCGTGCATTTCTGCCTTTCTCGATCTCCATTTGGCGATTCGTGCAAGAGACGCACAACAATCGACCTATGAGACGCGTAGCGCGCGGGATCTCACAGCGCACGCAGCTCACGGCATCCGGTGGCTTGCATTCCATACCCGCATGGCTTGCACCAATGAGACAGCTGCGGCAGTGGACCATAGCGACATCAATCTCCAGATCAGCCTTCTGGGCCCTACGAAATAGGCCAGCACAGGCGTTCTCACTCAGTCGCAGGTGGCCGGCATGCCTTGGGCAATCAAACAACACCAAAGCACCTGTAACCGGTTCTGTGAGCTCAGGCGAATCGAAGGCTTGCTGGTAGGCCAGAGACATACCGGGTTAGGCTTATAGCACGCCTGTCTGTACGGCCTGTTTCAAGATATGGCACGGTTTGAACCTGTCTGGTATGCGAACACCGGGAGCAGCTGCTAAAGCTTGCGCAGCCGCTACCAGGGCCTGCTCAAGGTTCATCACGTGATTTTTCAAAACGCGGACGCGCTCGAAATTTAGAGCAGTGCTCAATGCGCCCTGGGCATACGACAAGGCAAGCTCTTCTTGCTCAGTGCTTATTTCAGGGCCGCTACGGGTCTCTTGCTCGATTAGCTTGACCAGGCCTTCGGTGTCGGCATCGATCAAAGCCAGCGCGGCGGCATCGGCCTCATCGTCACCGTTACCGGCAGCACGTCGCTGAATCAACTGCTCGCGCTTAGCCTTCAATGCATTTTTCCGTTGTCTCAGGTGGTCGAGTTTTGTGCGGATGGCTTGGTGTCGTTCTTGCGCGCCGGCCAATGCTTCACGCGCTAATAAAATGTTTTCCGCCAGGTTAATGGGAAGATTTGCAACCGGTACAGTGGGGCAGCTGTGAGCCGCTAAACTCGCGTTCAGCTCATCGATGGTGGCGCGAACCACCTTGCTTGCATCACGCTGTAAATCTGCACTCCGTTCTGCAGCGGAGTCGCTGACGGCTTCATGCAGCTCCTGCTCAATCATGCTCAGCTGGGATTGTGCATCTTTTAATTTCTGGCGTGCAGCGAACGTGTCGCCACCGTCCGTCAACAATAAATCGAGTTCATTTTGTGCAGTGGTAACCTGCTCTTTCATTGCGTGTGCTGAATTTTTCATCTGTTCGATCTCCGGTAGTGGTTTTATTTAAATTAGGCCGCGCTGCGACAACTGTGTGCTGAGCTGGTTGGCGCGTGCCTCAAGGCGACAGGCATCGACTGAGCTGAGCTGATTGCTTCTAACAGAGGCGGTTAGTGATTTTCGGAACTCGGTCATGGACCGGCGGTTCTGTTCAATGACTTCGCTTCTGGTCGGCGTCAGTTGTCGATTAATCGAGCTCATCGATTTAGCAGCCCGGCTCAGTACCGAGACAGACTCGATGTGTTTGCGGCGTCCTTCGAATATACTTTTCATAATTGAGCCGCCTTCGTTTTTGCTGGCTCTGGCTCCTACTCGCTGAGCGTCTAGTTCAGCGACAAGTTTCATAAAATTAGACATATCAGTCTCCTAATTGGTGGTTATAATTTAAAGCTATGGTCTTGAGTTAGAACTCACGAATGCATGCATTCAAGCAAGGTTTGTAGCACATCATCGGATGGGGCCTCGCCGGTCACGTCGGTGTATGCAAAATTAAAAACGGCGATGAGCTGGGAGCCAGTAAGATCATTTAATATCTGTAATGCTTCCGATGGGTTGTCAGTTTCTTTAACCTTGTCATCAGAAATGTATGCAGCAGTTGCGAGCTTCAGAATCATTGAGGCCAGCACCTCATTGTCATGCTTCATTAGCTCATCGATAATTTTTTTATGTGGATGTGTGTCCATAATCAATATTCTCTCTTTGGTTGTTGGAAATTTATAATTGACCGCGATACGATTCCCAATCGAAGGCCAATACGGCCCCGCCGCCTTCGCGCATTCGATCCAAAACCCTTTCCCCGATGTAATCTTTGAGGGCATTGACATTTAGATTGCTAATCAAGATGGTGGGCTTCATATCCTGATACCTAACATTTACGATTTCAAACAATATTAGCTTTTCAGCATCAGTGCCGAACTGTACGCCCACTTCATCAAGCACCAACAAGTCGGGCAGCGTGTAGATTTCCACGGCCTCATGCTCTGTTTCTTGGCTGTCACGGGAATAAGTAGATTTGACCCGGCGCATTGCAGACATCACCGAGCTGAAAATAGTTGTCATTTTAAATTCACGCATTGCATGGTTAGCAATGGCCGTGGCCAGATGCGTTTTACCGGTGCCAGGCTTTCCACAAAGAACCAGACCACCGCCAGCCGCCCGGCGTTGATCAAATGAGGCAGCATATGCGTTGCACAGCTCGGCATTATCAACGGCGGCTGCGCATACAGGCTTATAATTTTCGAAGGTCTTTGATTTGAATCTTTCAGG
>JAQICG010000104.1 GCA_027858635.1 Gammaproteobacteria bacterium
ATACCGGCTCTCTCATTACAGCAACATCCCTGAAATTGAGGTTTCATATTTCCTGGTCACCGATGATGTTGCCAAAACCCAGATTATTGCCGTACGCGGAACCTCCAACGTTGAGAATGCAATGGTCAATGCTGCGCTCAAATTGACTCTGGACAGGCATCTGGGTATACGTCTGCATAATGGTTTTTCACAATCGGCACGAGCCATTTACGCAGAAATAAAGCCGCTGCTAAAAACTGATCATGTCATCAGCGTCACCGGTCACAGCTTGGGCGGTGCTGTCGCCCTGATTCTAGCCATGCATCTGGATGTTGATGATTTTACGGTGGGAAAAGTGATTACTTTTGGTCAGCCCAAGGTGACAAATATAGCCGGCACGAACGCGTTTAAACATCTCGATGTCATTCGAGTAGTGACGCCAAAAGATCTGGTGCCCCTGGTGCCCCCGTTTGACCCTATGGATTTATATGATCTTGATATTTACTGGCATTCGGGTAGAGAGCTAATCCTGCTGGCGGACTCCACGTATGCGCTGCTGGAAGGTGTGAACAGCCTGCTGCGCGCCACCCGATTTACGCAGGAACTACTTAACGATAAAAATTTACAGGATCATCAAATGCCGCTGTATATGTTATTGCTGGATAAAAAAATCCCTGCGGCCAGCCTGGTGCCGTTCACAAACAGCTTCAACCTGTTTAACCTATTTGGTGCCGAAGAGAAGTAGCTAGATAACATATAAAATACTACAAGAGGTGTATCGGACTTTCCTGTAAGAGCGTACGCACAAGCCCGAGATGAGGAGCATCACATTATATCTCTATCCATCTTCAATAAGAATAAAAACTCAAAAACGACCCGCAAAAGAAAAAGACACAAAAAAATCCTTTTAATTTGTTTTTTTTAACATTTCGCGTCTTTACTACGCGCAATCCTGGGTTACGAATTACTTCCTGTAATTCGCCCTGCGGGCCAGCCATAGAACGGCTGTTCAATTTTGCTCCCGGCAAAATTAGTCACCCTACGGGCCGCACTGTGTGCGTTCAAAATGCTCCCGGCATTTTAGTGGCGTTCTTCGCGGACATGGTTTTCACCTTTGTCCGGGGTTTCTCACGGTGAACAATCTTAGTGGCTGGTGCCTTCCAGATATCGGGTTTTGTTATAGACGTTGTATTTGCCCGAGGGTTTGTTCATCGGCAGGCGCTTGATTTCTTCGAGGCTGTTGGCGTCGTAAACAATCACTGCACCGTCGGTATCCCAGATGCTGAGCAGGGCGTACTTGCCGTCGCGGGTAAATTCGACGTGGGCGGAGGTTTTGCCGGGGGCGGGACGCAGGGTTTTGACGATTTCCAGCGTACTTTTGTCGATCACATGAACGGCATCCTTATTGGGGCCGAAGAAGACATCGACCCAGGCGTAGGGGCTGTTTTTATGGCTGCGCATGAAGAAGCCGGGGCCCAGGGTTTCGATATTTTTTATGGTTTTCCACGTTTCCATATCGATCACGCTGACGTTATTGGCTTTCAGGTTGGGCGTTGCCAGTACGGTGTGGCCCTGGTATTCCCAGGTGATACCGGAACCGAGATGCGGCATACCGGGTAGCGCCAGATCGGGCACGATGACGCGGCCGACATCAAGGTTGACGACCTGGCCCTTGCCTTCGCGGGAAGCGCCGATGAGGTTAACGTAGTCCTGATCGAAGAAGAAATCATCGAGGTAATCATTGACCGTGATGCGCCTTAGCGGAAAGTGTTCGGTTATCGAGTTTTCGCCCGAGTCTGTTCGGTAGTCGTGCATCCAGCGACCGAAACCCGGCGGCGGCTCGTCTTCGTAAGAGATTTCCCACAGTTCAGGGATGTCCTTGAGCGCGGCGATAAAGCTGTTGCGCGGCGGTGCGGTGTAGACGGCGCTGACGCGCGAGCTTTTGCCTTTGTCGTCTTTCACTTCGAAAATCTTGATCAGGCTCAGATCTTTGGCATCGAGCAGCACCAGTGTATGCGGCAGGTAGTTGGCGACCATGACATAGCGACCATCAGCAGAGACCGCCTGATTACGGGTATTGATGCCGGCACGGATTTCGGCGACCAGTTTCAGGTTGTAAATATCGTATTTGCTGATCCAGCCATCGCGTGAGGCAAAATAGACGAAGCGGCCATCCGGTGAATATTTGGGGCCGCCGTGCAGGGCAAAGCGCGACTTGAAGCGGTGGATGGGTTCCAGTTTGTCACCGTCGAGCAGGGTGACGTGGTGGTCACCCAGTTCAACCACCAGGAACAGGTTCAGCAGATCGTCCACTTCAAACACGGGCTTGTCGGAGAGCTCGCTTTCCCTGTTATGAATGATTTGGCTGGCTTTGATTTCAGCCATGCCCCACACCGGCATCTGCTCCAGCGGTGTATAGATGTAGTCAACCAGTGACCGGGTTTCTGTCTCGGAAAGCTTTTCCCCGAAGGCGGGCATCTGGGTGGCGACACGACCATTGGCGATCACCGCAGCCGCGTCTTTCTTCTTCAGTCGTTTAAGATTTTCCGGCAGGAGCGCGGGACCCATGCCGCCGAGGCGATGTTCATTGTGACATTCAGCACAATGATTTCGATAGAGCTGGTGTGTCTTGTTGACAGTCTTATCCTCAGCCGATTCGGCCTGCGCCGGACTCGAAAGTGTTGTTGCCAGCAGGCAGAAAGTAAAGAGCGAACAAAAGGTTTTGTGGTTCATGAAAGTTATTTTCTATAAAAATATAATTATTCGATAACGTGGACTGTGCCCGTCATTTCCGGATGCGGGCCGCAACGGTAGGGAAAGGAGCCGGTCTGTTTGAAGGTGCGCTCGTAGCTGTCGTCGGGGAACAGATAATCAGCCGGCTCTTCCTCCCCTAATGCTTCGAACCAGACGCTGTGGTACTGGCG
>JAQICG010000129.1 GCA_027858635.1 Gammaproteobacteria bacterium
GAGTAGTTCTGCATAGTCTTTAACTACCGTGCCGCAGCCGCTGGCTGTGATGATGATTGCTTCAGCGCCCTGCTCGATGTACGGCAACCATGCATCGATATTACGGCGCATAAAATCCATGCCTTCTTCCGCTGCTGAAAGGTGATGACTAACGGCGCCGCAACAGCCCGCATCCGGAGCGGTGATCAATTCGATCTTCAGTTTTTGTAATATCCGAGCTGCCGCCTGGTTGGTTTGTGGTGTCACCACCGATTGCACACAACCCTGTAATACCAGCATTTTTCGCGCTTGTGTGGCAGTTTCTGTCTTGCTGGAAGATTGTGGTAGCGGCAGCTTACGCTTTAAAGTGGCCGGTAATATGGGGCGAAACAGCAGGCCCAGTTTATAGATCAGGGCAAAGCGCTGTGGATAGGGGACGATCTTGCGTATCAGCGCTCTCGGTATTCTTTGCAGCAGACTACGCGGTACCTGTTCATCAACGATTTCGCGACCGATTTCAACCAGCCTGCCGTAACGCACGCCGGAAGGGCAGGTCGTCTCACAGGCGCGGCATGTCAGGCAGCGATCCAGATGAGTTTGCGTTTTGCTGCTGATGGCATCGCCTTCCAGTACCTGCTTGATCAGATAAATTCGGCCACGTGGCCCGTCAAGTTCATCACCCAGTAACTGATAGGTGGGGCAGGTCGCAGTACAGAAGCCGCAATGTACGCAGGAGCGCAAGATGGTTTCTGCATCTTTGATGTGAATGTTGCTGAGGAACTGGTCACTGATATTGGTCTGCATTACAACTCCGGGTAGAGCTTGCCGGGGTTTAAAATATTTTTTGGATCAAACCCCTGCTTTAAATTTTTATGGATGCGTAGCAGCCCCGGCGATAATGCTTGAAAGCATGTCTGCTGTTCACTATGGCGAAATAAAATGGCATGGCCATCAACATCGGCGGCTGCCTGCTGAATGATCTCGGCAGGTGTTTCAGTTTTTAACCAGCGCAGGGCACCGCCCCATTCATAGAGAAAGTTGCTGTCATTCTCGGCAGTAAAAGTTTCAATGTCGGATGCCAGGGAAATTCGCCACAGTGGTTTCTCCGTCGCGAAAAAATCCAGCTTGTGTTCTTTTAACTGATGCCAGTATTGTTCAGCATTGTCTACACTTTCTCCGCCTACAGTATCTCTTGCTGCCTGCACCGATTTTGCTGCCCCTGATAGCCTGATGCGCAAAACAGAATCATGAAAGCTACTTGCAGAAATCGGCAGAGGTGTTTGAGACCAGTTGTGTATTTTGTTAAGTGCCTCGATGGAGGAGCAGTGAAATAACTGTGTTTTTACCATTTCAGTTTTTGGTAGCACTTTTAAAGAGACTTCCAGTAACACACCCAGTGTGCCCAAAGCACCTGCCATTAGGCGGGAAACATCGTAGCCGGCAACATTTTTCATTACCTCGCCACCAAAGGACATGATTTCGCCCTTGCCGTTGATGATCTTGCAGCCAAGCAGAAAATCACGCGCCGCCCCGACATAGGCACGGCGCGGCCCGGACAGGTTGCAGGCGATAGTGCCGCCGATGGTTGCTGACTCGGCAAATGCGGGCGGTTCAAATGCCAGCATCTGGCCGTTGTCATCGAGCAGTTTTTCGATTTCGGCTAAGGGCGTGCCGGCGCGTGCAGTGATGACCAGTTCTGTCGGTTCATAACTGAGCACGCCACGGTGGCCTGAGACATTAAGTATTTCAGCGGAAAGCAAACGATCGTCCGCACGACCATAGAATGCCTTGCTGTTGCCGCCAATAATGCGTAACGCTGTCACCTGTTCGTAGGCTTGCACTACCTGCTGTTGTAGCTGTTGGCTGATATCAGTGTTCATTCGTGGTTCCAGAATATTTTTTGTCATGAGCCCGGTATAAGGGTGGCTTAGCCTAAAACCTTTCCAGCTCAGGAAACGGTAATTCGCCTCTATGTATATGCATGGCGCCAAATTCAGCACAGCGATGCAGCGTTGGTACGGCTTTGCCCGGGTTTAATAGTCCCAGCGGGTCGAACGCGGCTTTCACTGCATGGAACTGTTGCAGCTCAAGACTGTTGAACTGTACGCACATCTGGTTAATCTTCTCCATGCCAACACCGTGTTCACCGGTGATGGTGCCGCCGACCTTGATGCATAGTTCCAGAATTTTTCCGCCGAATTCTTCGGTTCGCTCAAGTTCGCCTGGAATATTTGCGTCATACAGAATCAACGGATGAAGATTGCCATCGCCGGCATGGAAAACGTTGGCGACCCGCAGTTCATATTCTTTGGACAGGTCCGCCATGGCTTTTAATACCTGCGGTAATTGCTTACGGGGTATGGTGCCGTCCATGCAGTAATAATCCGGCGACAACCTGCCCACCGCCGGAAAGGCGGCTTTGCGACCAGCCCAGAAAGTCAGCCGTTCGGCATCATCTTTGGCGGTGCGTACTTCGGTGGCGCCACTTTGTTTTAACACGCCACGGACTTTTGATACGTGTTCCGAGACTTCCTCATTGGTGCCGTCGAGTTCACACAGTAATATCGCTTCGGCATCCAGAGGGTAACCGGCGTGCACAAAGTCTTCTGCGGCTTGTATTGCCAGTCGGTCCATCATTTCCAGCCCGGCGGGAATGATGCCGGCGGCAATGATATTGCCCACCGCTTCTCCGGCATTAACGACATCCTCAAATGCTGCCAGTAATACCTGCGCGCGTTCCGGCTTGGGCAGTAGTTTTACCGTCACTTCAACGATCACGCCGAGCATGCCTTCGGAGCCGGTCATCAGTGCCAATAGATCGTATCCGGCACTGTCCAGGCCACTGCCGCCGATGGTCAGTAACTCACCGTCGATGGTGATAATTTTCAACTGCTGGATGTTGTGTACGGTCAGGCCATATTTTAGACAGTGCACGCCACCAGAATTTTCCGCGACGTTACCGCCGATGGTGCAGGCAATCTGTGAAGATGGATCCGGTGCGTAATAAAGACCAAACTGATCGACCGCCTGTGAGATGGCCAGGTTACGCACCCCGGGCTGCACTCGGGCAATGCGCCGATTCGGGTCGATGTGCAGAATGTTTTTGAATTTAGCGAGGCTTAACAAAACACCCTGTTCGTGCGGCAGGGCGCCACCCGATAGCCCGGTGCCGGCGCCACGTGCTACTACCGGTATCATGTTTTCATGGCAGAGCGTTAAAACACGCTGCACCTGTTCAATGGTTTCCGGCAATACCACGATTAACGGTATTGCACGGTAGGCCGACAGGCCGTCGCATTCGTACGGCTTGAGATCTTCCTCGTCAAACAAAACCGACTCGGCTGCAATGAAGTCTTGCAGCGCCTGTATGAGTGCGGCCTTGCTTATTTTGGATTCAATGTTTTCGGAACTGTACATTTTGATGTTAAGTTTTCTGCTGCCAGTCTGTTATTTAGTTTATCAGCCAAATTATTCGTGTTGCATCATACGTAATGTCTCGTCCTAATTCAATGCTTCTGTATCAGCCGTTCGGCTGCAATCGCTGTAGCACTGTTGTCAATGCGTTTTCATCACCGACATTGCCGGGGGAAATGACTACCGGTAAGTTAGGATAACGCGGGTGATCTTCAGGGCAACGCACTACCGAGCAGCCAGCGAGTATTTGTCCCACTACCCGCGAGGTGCGCAATGCCAGGCCGTCGCTCAAAACATCATTTGAGGTGATGCCGCCCTTGCTAATCAAAAAGCCGATGGTCACTGGCAGATTTCTTACCACGTCCATGAGAAAGGCGGAAACCTGCTCACCAAAGGCAAGTCGGGATTGCTGATCGTCGAACTGTAATTCAGTGCGGCTAGTATATATCACGGATGTTATATCTTTCGCATGACAGTCTTCAGCGCTGGCAATGACGTCTGTCAGTAACTGTTCGCGTTGTGACAAGATTTTTTCGACATCGATTTCGATGCCTGCCGTGCCGGGCTGTTGCAGTAACTGATTTAACTGCTGCGTAGTTTTGCTTACGTGCGAGCCTGCAATAATGGCACCGGCCATATCATTGCGTACATATTCGCGCATTTTTTCTGCGGCCACGGCCTGTGGTGGCAGTTGGGCCAAAGCGGTCAATAGACTTGCGGCACTGCGAAATAGAAAACGTTTGCCCTGTTGCGCCGCCTGCATCAACTGCTGGCAGAAGTGATTGAGATCCTCCTGGGTTTCACCATCAACAACGCAGCAAACGTTATCTTGCAGTGCCAGCAGGCGCGGCAGTGAATCACCGCGCACATCCTGCAGATTGAAACGTTCGACCTGCGCGGCCTTGATGCGGCCTGCGGTTTTTTCTTCGACATAATCGGGAAGGTAACTGTGCGAGTAGGCAAAAACAGAGTCGCGGGCGAATTCGGTTTCATGTACCGGTACGGGTTTATCATCAACCATAAGGTAGTGGATGCTATCTATGGTTTTGCGTCCGCCTTCAAAGAAAGCGGGCACCATAAAGTGTGCATCAAACGGCCCCAGTTCTTCGGCGATGACATCGGTTTCCACCGGGTAGTGACCGCGCAGGGTGGAATCGGACCGACTGACTAACAGCGGGTTGATGGTTGTTCCTGTCGCGGCAAGTTCATCCAGTGCAAGCCGCAGATTTTTGCAGACCTTGCGGGTCAGCGTCTCTGCCTGAGCTGCGCTCATGCCACGGGTGTTGGTGAGGATGAAAAACAGAGGTGCTGCATCCTGCAGGCCCTGTTTCAAGGTTTCTACGTCCCAGCGGGTCAACAACAGACAGCTGTGGACTGTCTGTGAACCCGTTGGGTCATCATCAAGTACGATGATCCTGGTTTCAGTCATAGATTTTCTCTCCGGTTAGTTCTGCCAGCTGAGCTGATCAGACCGCTTTCTTGACGACAGAAAAACCTTCGATAGAAGCCAGCATCGCCTCAGCCGTAATGCCATTGAAGTCCATGATCTCAGCCGGTGATGCCGTGGTTTCGCCACGTTTCCAGCAGAATGTATCGCGTTTTGGCGCACGGGTGCGCAGCAGTACAGGTTCCAGGGGCGCACTTGGACCACCGCTGACAGCGAGCAATGCATCGCCATCAAACAGTGCATTAAAGTGATCCTCGTCCATAAACTTGTTGTCAGGTTCTGATACCGTATCCCACGCGATGTCACCCGGACGATACAGACGTCGCGGATTTATGACGGCAACGATACGCACTTTATAACCTTCGCTTTCCAGTTTGTCTTTGGCTTCAAATACCGGCAGGAAGATCATGTCGCCGGTGACGGCAAATACTACGGTACCTTTGCTGCCCGCTGTTGATTCATAGATAGTGGCAGCACCATTTTCGATGGCATGGCGCGATTCTTCCAGCGACATGTAAACCGGTAATGGGCTCTTGGATGCGATGATGACCATGCTCTTGTTGTAACTGGCGGTGGCATATTCATACGCGGTTTGTATGCTATTGGCATCACAGGGAAACAGCGGATAGGAATTACCATTACGCATCATCGCTGCAAAATAGTTTTCTATTTCAGGGCGTTGATGGGTCCAGCCATTACGGCCCTGCTCCAGTGCGCCGGCGGTAAACATGCACACCGTCGACGGCGTTTTGCGGCGTAGTTCAGCCATGGCCTGCGCCACAGTCTGCATGATGGGCCAGCCATTGATAGCAAAAGACTCGTACGATAACCAGATTGAGCGAGAATCGAAGAGAGCGAGGCCGGCGGCGAAACCAGCACAGGCATCTTCATTCAACGGCTCGTAAACCTGCCCGTTCGGCTCCTGGTTGTATAGCGGATCCTGAGTCGGGTGGCGAATCTTCAGGGCATCATTAATGTTTTTCATTGCCGAAGCTTCGTTGCCATCTGCATTGGTAACGACGTAACGCTCATCCGCTAAACCAACCTGTGCAACCAGCGCGCCCATGGCAGTCGCGGGCACGGCTTTTTCGGTTTTGGCAAACTCGTTCATGGACAGTGTTGGTAATGGGGTGAATTCCAGTTCACCCTCAGTAACCACGGTTTTTGCCGCAGGCCCGCCACCGGCGCGGCGTAGATTGTCACGCACCAGCTGCCAGGCTTCTGGCGGCAGGGCGCGACGTTGCAGACCGTCGATGATGTGCGGCTGATCCAGCGTATCGGCTGGATATAAATTATGCGACTTGGCACCGGTAGTATGTATGCCGGTACCTTTCAACTGCTTGATGATAAACGCAGTCAGTTTCCCGTTCATGGCAGATTTCGCTGCTGCATCCATTCCGGTCAACACGGCCTTGGTAAATGCCAGACGCTGTGTCAGTGAGAATCGGCTGCTGTCGACATACGCACCATCCTGATCACTGTCATCAAAATCTTTAGCATCGATTAAAATCACTTCTTCAAAACTGTGGCCTTTCCAGTAGGCGGTCATCTGTTCATTATCAAACAGTGACACCATGGAATGATGCTCCTGTGAATAACCGTTCCAGATCAATACCGGTAAAAAGTTGGTGATTTCCGGATAGGCGACGTGGAAGTGCATCATCGAATTCAAAACATAGGGTTCGCCCATGCCACCATCACCGATGGTGACCGGGAATAACTTTTCACGATGCAGGTAAGCGCCGGCCATGGCAAAGTGCTGGCCCTGACCCAACGGGCCGGCAGGCGACAGCAGGCCGGGAATAGCACCGGAGAGATGACCCAGAAGGCCATGTTTTTCACGGAAACGCTGCATCATGTCGTCCATGTTATTGATGCCCTTCTCTTCCAGTGAGCTATCGAGGAACATTGAGGAATAAAAACCGGGCGCATGATGGCCGACTTCGGTAACAATATTGGTGTGTCCCAACAT
>JAQICG010000229.1 GCA_027858635.1 Gammaproteobacteria bacterium
TAGGCCACCGAGACGGGGCTGCGCTCCAGCCGGTCGTCGACAACCCGGTAGACCTCGTTATTGTGCACCGCCGTCGACGGCACCACCAACCGTGGCTCCCGGCTTTTGACCGTCAGGCGTACCTGTAGATACATGCCCGGTTGCAGGGCCGGGCGTTCCGGTGGCGCCACGTTTTTATAGGGTGCGTCTACCGTCACCACCACCCGCGCCGTGCGGGTGGTCAGATCCAGTCCGCTGGCAATGCGTGTTACCCGCGCAGGCCAGGAGGTGTTTAGCGTTTCGGCAAGACGAACCTCTGCGCCGATAACCGAAAAGTCCGGCCACTCGCTGATATCCAGCGCCTCTGCCGATAGCGCAGTACGCGGCACGTTGCCCATCAGCCGACGCAACATGGATAGTGGTATATGAGCTTCGATCTCGGCGGCTTCAATGCTGTCGGCGCGAAACAGCCGTTGGCCCACGGCGGCATGCTGGTGAAGATCGATCTCAACCTCACTGATACGCAGATCATAAGGCGCCACGAAGCGGGTATCGGCCAGATCCTCTTTCGCCTGTTGCAGGCGGATGGCGGCGCGTTCCAGCTGGGCATCCACGTAGTCCCGGCGCGCGGGCAGCAATGTCAGTTCATTTTCCAGCTTAACCACGGACTGGCGCTGGGCGACCGTAGCGCGATACTGCTCGTCACGCACTGAGCGCGATACCGAATTGCTTTCCAGCAATTGCTCAATGCGCGAAAGCTCCTGTTCGGACAGGGCCAGCCGCTCCTTTTCCAGTTTTAGCAGCCGCCGGGTATTATCATTCTCGGTGCCCAGCATGGCCCGCTCGGCAGAGAGCGAGGCCATTTCCGCCTCAAGCTCGACAATGGCTAACTGGTAACGGCTGGGATCGAGCGCCAGCAACAGAGTGCCTTCAGGAAGCAAAGCACCACTCTCCAGCTGTGGATGCTGCTCCACCACACGACCCGGTACATTTGCGCTCGCCTGCCAGAAATGGGCAGCCCGGCTCACGCCGTGACCGCGCGCCTCCAGCAGAAAGTCAACGGCCTGAACCTCGATGACCGCCAGTACGGGAACAGACGGCCCCGTCTCGCCGTGCATTGGCACCTGGCGATTGATCATGAGCAGTGCCAACAGACCCACTCCAACCACCAGGCCGCCCGCGACCATCAATGGCCGCCCTATGTGTTTGAATGATAGCTTCATCGTGACTCCTTAGCTGAATGCGGGCTCGAAAGCGACCCATGGCTGCCGGCAGATGTTTAACATGCACCGTGGTACCCTTTGGCTCGATTGTAAGGTGAGGATGGTTATACTTTCTACCGTTATTTTTACACCGGCATAAAGCTCATCAACATTGATGATGAACTACGGAAACATCCGGGACATTCATTTCTATGTGCGCAGGCTTGGCCGGGCCTGCAATTGGCTTAGCTGATGATGATGCCGTGGTCTGATTTTTCCCTGCGAAGGGCAAACTATTTATCGTCCGACATCATCCTGTTCATCCAGCGTTTCATAACCGGTGATCATCGGGCGGATCAGGCTGGTCATGGTTTTGCCCATGGTGGCCATGTAAATGTGGGCGATTACAAAAATCAGCATGGCAAAGGCGGCGCCGGTATGCACGGTGGCAACGCTACCCAGTTCGATGCTTGCCGAAAGAAACTGTGGCCAGTCGTTGTAGAACAGATATAGCAGGCCGCTGATCCAGATGATCGGGGAGATCATCAGTTTGAAGAACAGATAAGCCAGACGTTGCAATGGATTGTGCTTGGCTTTGCTGGTTTTCCGGTAGGGGTGGGCGGCGCCGGTAAAGGTGCCTATCAGATAGTAATGGATCACCGCGCCCAGGCCTTTGCGGGTGGGGAGATACTGCCGCCATTCGCCGGTGGTGATATGCCAGAAGATGGCAAAAATCCAGAGCACGATCAGCGCCCACGCCATCCAGGTATGCAGCTGTGAGGCCCTGCCAAAGCCCAGCAGCTGGTAACTGCCGTGAATTTCAAAGCCGCTGATCAGCAGCGCAAAGATAAGCAGCGCCTGAGTCCAGTGCCAGAAACGTTCAAACCGACGATAGATCATCACCTTACTCATTTGCCACTCCTCCCACTGAAGATCAGCCGCAACAGCGCATGCAGGAACACGCCGGCCAGAACCAGCAGTACCAATGTCCATCCTGTCCAATCAAGCCCAGCGGAACGGTCACGACCCGGAATATAAAGATCTTTGATTTCAGCAAGCCGGCTTTGTCTGGCATGGCATGACTGGCATCGAACCGCCTGATCGGCTGGAGGAACCATGTGCGTGATCGGCCATAACATCGTGGTTTCGATGAATCCGTACTCTCCGCTGTAGGGCTGGCCTGATAATTGAGTCCCCGCCCGCAGGGCTTTTTCCCAGCTGAAATTGCGCCATAACGCGGTCTCATCCTTGCCGAACACATGGGTGGTCAGCAGGGTTTTGCGGTTCAGATCATAGGGCTGTTTGCCGCGCATCTGTTTGAAGGGCCAGATGCGGGAAGTCGGGTCATCGGCACCACCTTTGATGCGGTTGATGGCGATGGGTGGATTCTCCACATCCAGCGCCTGATCTCTCAGAGTGTACTCAACCGTGCCGTCAAACCAGGCATAGTGGGGCTGGACATTTTCTTCATAGCGGAAATCGCCTTTTTGGCTGAGATATACCGCATGACCTTCTGCATTCAGTCGGGTGATGGGCTTGCCCTCTTCATCCAGTTTGCCGGCGGTTGACCAGTCCCACCACACTTTTGTCGCCACGCCGCCGCGGGCGAATTCAGGAATATGGCAGGTCTGGCAGGCGACACGGTCAACATGGTCGTTCAGTTTTTGCTGGTGGTGGGGCGCAGTGTTATGACAGGATTCGCAACTGGCGCGGCTGAAATCGGTTCGTCCGGGGATATCTATCCCTTTGGTATCCCTCGCGGTGCTCTGGTAGCGGCTGCCGGGTATGACGTGGCCCCAGGCGGTATGGCATTCGCCGCAGGAAAAATCGAGCCCCTCGGTTGCCATGTGCACATCCAGACTTTTCGCCGGATCAAACAGGGAGGAATCCAGATCACCATGCTTTACGCCGTCGCCACCGCCGCCATAGAAATGACAGTTGCCGCAGTTACGCCGGCCGCTTTCACCCACCTGCTGGGCGATCTTTTTCAAATCCGGTGGGTTCACGATATTGCCGCTGCCCTTTGGCCACTCACGGGGTTCATAAGCGGGGTGTCCCGCCGAAGTGGGGAATTTCCGGTACTCACCGGTGGTGTCGTGACAGACCAGACAGTCCACTTTATCCGCTTCTTCAGGCGGGGGTTGCAACATATCTTCCCAGCCATAACCGACATGACAGCTGGTGCAACGGGGTTCATTGGTCACAACCATGCCGCAGAAGCTGTTTATGACATGGCGTTTGCCAAGCACCTGACCGGTTTCAGGGTGTTCATACGTCCAGGTCCAGTGCGTGGTTTCGCGGATCTGCTTACCCGCTTCGGTATGGCATTCAAGGCAGGCGGCGGTGACCTCCGGCGCGGTGGCGAAATCCTTCTGCAACGATTCGAAACTGCCGTGATCGGCCGTGGAAGGTTCTGTTGCAGCCGACCACGCAGGCGCGCAAGCCATAGCCGCCAGAATACCGATGACTAATGCAACGAAACCCCTGCTCCTTACAACGCCTTGACGTCGCCTGAGCAAGGCCATCGGAAACCCCTGAGAATTAATGAACAACATGTTCATACCCGATCCTCTCCTTATTTATCTGCCCGAAAAATTAAATCCTTATCCGCGTCCATCAGAAAAAAACGGCGCATCGCGGCGAAAGCCTCTGCGCCATTGATGGATGTTAATTTAGTTTTTTCTGAGAGTCATCATACTTTAATGTGCCCTAATTTTGAACGTCGACGTCCTTGTCCTCGAACGACACGCACCAAAACGCTCACGCCAGCTATTTTCCCTGGCGAAACACTGCACCCATAATTCATCCGGCGTGGGGTAGCGATCGACATAAGCCTCCTTGCCGCTGTGCATATCAATCTGATAAATGCCCACGCCATTGGTGGAATAGGTGAGCCTCGCCTGCAAGCGTTCGGAATAGCGCTTGGCCTGAGCCACGCCCTCGGTATTGGACAGGCTTTTCTTTTTCGCCTCGATCACACCGAGCTTCTAGCCTTTATAAAACAGCACATAATCGGCGATATCCCGTTTGGCGCGCTGACCCGCGCCCTGTAAACGCCCCAGGGTAATCAACTCGCGCCGCACCCAGCTGCCATCGACCACGCCCCAGCCTGCTTCTTTCAAAGCCGGGTCGATCAGTTCAGCGCGAGTTTCTGCCTCATTCATTCCTTACCACCACATCCTTACCAAAATTAAGTCAGCAGAGTATATAGCACAAACATAGTGGGTTTATGCCAAACACTAGCAACTACAACGGGTTATATGAATTGCAGAAAAATCTATAGCAGGAATAAAGTAGTGGCCTGCTAAAAGCTGGTCACTACTTTATGGTGGATGCCCGACGGATAATATCAAGCTGTTGTTCAGTCGCCTTTTGCAGCACTTCGCTATAAACACGTTTTTTCTCACGCGACGAAGCATTCCGGATAAAATCAGAAAATTCGGTTGATCTTTTATGTGCTTTGTTTTTACAGGAATTGAACATATTTAGTAATCACGCCCCCCAGTATTACGGGGTAATTGCCTTCTCTAAAGAGACTTTAGTATATTTCTCAGGTATATAGTTGTCAATTATATCGATATTTGCTTTATATACCTTATCCGTTCCGTCGGTATTCTTGAGCAATAAATCGATAACCAGGTCTTTTTTAAAGGCCTGTTTTAGCTGGCTAACTACATTCCTTGCTGCAAAATACTGTTCTATAAAGCGATCTTCCAAAACCCGGCGTCCTTCGATCTTTTCACGCGCTTGCACAAAATTCCAGGCCAGCTCAGGATTTTGATAAACATAAATAATTTGAACAAACCGGCCTTTTTTCAGCGATCTTTTAATGTTTTTTTCCGCTTTCTCATAATTGGAAAAAGTGCCGTCAAGAATAAAACTTTGACACTGATCCAGAGCCAGATCGTGAACCTTCTCCACCAGAATAGCTGCGGGAAACTGAAACAGCCATGAATTTTCGCCATTGTAATCTTCAAAATAATCACGCAGCTCATCCTGATCGATCCTGAGAATCGACTGATTGTTTCCGTATCGGCTCAATAGCGCTTTTGAAGCCTCTGTTTTACCCGCACCGGGCGAACCCGCCATTAAAACAGAAACCGGATCAGCCTCAGGTGGGTACATTTCAACAGAAGCGATTTTTCTGACAATAGCCTTCTTGTTCTTCTTGGCGAACGCAAGGGCTTTATCGTAAATCTGTTTTTCTGCTTCGTTCATGCCAGCGCCGGGCTTTGCGCCGCCTTGCGTATCAGCGCCAGCGTGTCCTCCAGTTCGTGGGCGTTTTTCTCGAAATGCTGGCGGTTGAGCGTCCAGCCCTTCGTTAAATGCTCGCGCAAAACGCGGGTGGCCCATTGGCGAAATTTCACTGCACGATGCGAGTTCACCCGGTAACCGAGAGAGATAATGGCATCCAGATTGTAATGTTTGATGAGTCGAGAAACCTGGCGTTTGCCTTCCTGGCGAACTACCGAGGACTCCTCGGTAGTTGCCAACTCGTCCAGTTCCTCGTCACTGTATATGCTTTTTAGATGCAAACTGACATTGTCTGAAGAGGTGTCAAACAATTCAGCCATCTGCCGTTGCGTCAGCCAGACCGTTTCCTGATCCGCATCCAGCCGAACTTCGACGGTCTGGTCAGCGTCTTCGTAGATGACAATGGGGTTTTCGTTTGCTTGTGTCATGCGACTTTCTCCTCCTTGAGGGTTGTGTTGGGTGCTGCCTTGTCTGCGGGCAGTTCGCCGGAGAAGGCTTTTTGTAGCAGGGATTGTTTGAGTAACGTAATCACCTCGCGTCGCACCCGGCTACCATCGACCACGCCTACGGCTTTAAAATCGGGGTCGATCAGTTCGGCGCGGGTTTCCGCTTCATTCATTCCTTACTACCACGTCCTTACCAAAAACAAGTCAGTAGAGTATATAGCACAAACATGACAGGGTGTGCCAAACATTAGCAATTACAATAGGTTATATGAATTAAAGAAAAACCTATAGCAGGAATAAAGTAGTGACTAGCTTTTAGCTGATCACTACTTTATCCGCTGGAGCTTGTTATTCGTATCATACCTGCTACTCACCCCTTCGGGGCTTACGTGATAAATCGCTCCGGGCGATTTATTCAACATTCTGTATCTGTTCGCGCATCTGCTCACTCAGAACTTTCAGTTCCACTGAAGCCTGGGTCATTCTGATATCGGCCGATTTTGAACCCAGGGTATTGGCTTCACGGTTGAGTTCCTGCATCAGAAAATCCAGGCGGCGACCGACGACTTCATCGTGATCCAGCACGTCATCCAGTTCCTTGACATGGCTCTCCAGTCGATCCAGTTCTTCATCGACATCCATTTTCTGCACCAGATAAACCAGCTCCTGTTCCAGTCGGTCGGCGTCCAGTTCGGCTTTCATCTCCTCGAAGCGCGATACGATTTTCCGGCGGTAGTTCTCGCGAATTTCCGGCATCTGTTCGCGCATCTTTTTGACGATGTCGCCGACCGATGCGCTGCGTTGCGCGATCATCGCCTTGAGCCGTTCGCCTTCGCGTTCGCGGTTTTCCACCAGTTCGGCCAGCGCCTGCTGCAACAGAGCCTCGCTGGCGTCGGCTATCGGTTTCATATCCAGAGAGGACTCTTTCACCACGCCCGGCCATTTCAGAATGTCGATGACGTTTATCATCGAGGACTGGTGCAGGGTAGCGTTCAGCTGTTCGCAGGCGTGGGTGATTGATTTGGCGACTTCAATGTTGACTTCTATGCCGCCGTTGATGGCGGCATCCGCCTTGAACAGGAGATTACATTCCAGTTTACCGCGACTCAGGTCGGCGTTGATCAGCTCGCGATAACGCCCTTCCATGCCGCGCAGGTCGTCCGGCAACCGCAGGTGCAGATCCAGATAACGGTGATTCACCGAACGCAGTTCCCAGATTAAGGTGCCCCATGTGTCGCTCTTTTCGCAGCGCGCGAACGCGGTCATACTTCTTATCATTCAAGCTCTCCCCAGTGATCAGCCCCTTGAATCGGCGCTTCGAAC
>JAQICG010000089.1 GCA_027858635.1 Gammaproteobacteria bacterium
GTTTGGTTATTTCATTACCCGTACCATTCTGAAACCGCTCGACAAGGCGCTGGAGGCGGCACATGCTATCGCAGGTGGAGATCTGACTGTTCAGTTTGAAATGGAGGCCTGGGACGAAACCGGAAAACTGATGCGTGCGCTCAATCAGATGAACGCCAATATGGTTGCTGTGGTCTCCGATATCAGCGCAAATGTGGACTGCATCGGATCCGTAGCTAACGAAATCTCCACCGGCAATATCAATCTGTCGAGTCGTACGGAATCACAGGCCGCCAGCCTGGAGGAGACTGCCACTTCGATGGAAGAGTTGACCAGTACGGTCAAACAGAATGCCGAGCATGCTCGCCACACCAACCAGCTGGTGACCTCTACCGCCGAAACCGCCGAAACCGGCGGTGAGCTAGTCAACAAGGTGGTCGAGACTATGGCTTACATTAAAGAAAGTTCGGGCAAGATCGCCGACATCATCGGTGTCATCGACAACATCGCCTTCCAGACCAACATACTGGCACTGAACGCTGCGGTAGAGGCTGCGCGTGCAGGTGAACAGGGGCGCGGCTTTGCCGTTGTCGCTTCCGAAGTACGCCATCTGGCGCAGCGTAGCGCGAGTGCGGCCCGGGAAATCAAGGCGCTGATCAGCGACTCCGCTGAACAGGTCAGTACCGGCAGCAAGCTGGTGGATGAGACCGGCGATTCCATGGGCGACATCGTCACTTCGGTGCAACTGGTCACTGAAATCATGAGCGGCGTGGCCAAAGCGAGCATGGAACAAAGTGCGGGCATCGAGCAGGTCAGTCTGGCGGTGGGAGAGATGGATACCATGACCCAGCAAAATGCAGCGTTGGTGGAACAGGCTGCGGCCTCAGCAGAGAGTCTGCAGGAGCAGGCCGGCAAGCTGGCTCAGGCGGTGAGCGTGTTCAGCCCGGAATTCATGCATTAACTTACCGGCTCCTCGATTAGGGGAAGAGCCGCTTTACTGATCGGGCGCATCTGCCATCATCGGCAATCACACCTTGCAGAGAGCGCCACATAACAACGCCAATAAATATATAATGTCTTCATGAAAACCATACTCATTGAAGATCTGCAGTCGCTGCACGAGCTTTGCAACCAGCTAATCACCGAACCTCTACTCGCTATTGATACCGAGTTTTTTCGAGAAACCACCTATTACCCCCATCTGGGATTAATCCAGATTGCCGGGCCTGATCATATCGCCTGTGTTGATCCGCTGGCTTTTGATGCCCGCGATGAACTGCGGCGACTGTTTTTTAATCCTGAGATCATCAAGGTATTTCATTCCTGCTCGCAGGACATGGAGGTGCTGTATCAATATTTCGGTGAATTGCCCGCCCCTATTTTCGATACGCAAATTGCGGCGGCCATGCTCGGCAGTCAGGATCAGGTCGGGTACGCCAATCTGGTGGCTGAACAGTTTGATGTGATGCTGGATAAATCGCAGACTCGCACCAACTGGTTAAAACGCCCGTTGAGCGCGAAGCAAATTGAATATGCGGGTGACGATGTGCGCTATCTATTGCCGCTGCATGAAAAATTAAACCTGGCCTTGCAGGAAAAAAACCGGGAAGGCTGGTCGCAGGAAGACTGCATTCTGCTGTGCGCCAACAGCGAGCGTTTCGAGCCAGATCTTGTCAACTGCTGGTTGCGCGTTAAGGGCTACTTCAGACTAAGCGACCGGCAGCTGGCAGTGTGCCGCTCGGTGGCGCAGTGGCGTGAATTGCAAGCGGTGGAAAAAGACTTGAGCCGGCGCAGGATCATGTCCGATGAGCTAATCATAAAACTTGCCGCCACTCAAGCTGATGCCAGCAAGCTCAGCGGCCTCGACAGTTACACCGCTCGCCTGGGCCGTGCTGAAGTGGCTACGCTGACGCAGGCCATTGAAACCGGCCTGCAAACCCCCGAGTCGGAGTGGCCGGTGATAAACCGACAAAAACCTTCCGCCGAGGAAAAGCAGCAGCTCAGCCACCTACTGGAACTGGTGCAGCAGGAGGCCGACGCCCTCAGTATTCAGCCCAGTGTTTTATGCTCCCGAAAGGAGGTAGAGAAGCTGATGCATGGTGCTCGTCAGGGACGATTATTCACCGGCTGGCGATTTGACTCCATCGGCAGGCAACTGTTGACCGAGATTGAAGACGCAGAATGCACGCCCTCACTCTGAACCGGTTTTTTAAGCCCTATTTCATGCCGAAAGTAGGCGTTGATTAAGTTCCGATTTGGATTAGAATAGAACTGAATAACAATAAAAATCATTCACAAGAGGATTACTATATGTACAAAAGTATAAATTCCACTATCAAGTTGCTGATGCTACTCGCGCTAGTCGGTACAGGCTCGACTGTTTTTGCGGAAAACTCTGTAGAATTTAATGAGTATGTTGTTCACTACAATGCATTCCGAAGCGATACGCTGTCACCGGAAATAGCTAAAACTTATAATCTTACTCGCCGCAATAACCGTGCAATTGTCAATATCGCCGTACTCAAAAAGAAAGAAGGCACCACCGGCACAGCCATCTCCGCCGATGTGAACGGAAAGGTCAGCAATCTCACCGGTCAGCAGAAGTCCGTTGAGTTTCGCCAGATCAAGGAGGGCGACGCCATTTACTATCTGGCGGAAGTGCAGTTCACCGAAGGCGAATATTTAAAGTTTGATATCGACGTGACGCCCGAAGGCGAAGCCCGCTCGGCAAAATTGAAATTCGATAAACGTTTTTCAACGCAATAAGTCTGTGCGTTTGCAGATGGCACTCTGGATTCAGAGTGCCATGAATAGCAGGGGGTTATTAATATAACCCCATTTAGCCGGCCACATGTCGCGGATCCATACTGGTTTCCGCTATATGCCTCCCCAGCATAACGATGTATCCCTGGCACCGGGTATCCTGATCATCGCTATAATCAAAACTGTATATTCGACACAGCTGGACACTGCCCGTAGGACCGCGCGCCAGCCAGATTCGCTGGCGCACGACGGTATCATCCAACAACTGTAACTGCGCGTTGCGACACAGCCGACGACAGCTAACCAGTGCCAGTTCATAGGTGCGCGTGGCATCCCACCAGTAAACAGCAATCAGGGTTAACGCTGCGATTAATAGTAAATCCTGCATAACTTTAAAAAATATTCCGGCAAAATTCTTGTGTAATACCATCATGACAACTATTCCTATAAAATGTCCGCTTATTTATAATTAGACGAACCATTGGCGGATTAACTATGCTCGCAGACCCGAAAACCTCTACTCAACAAAATTCATACACCTACGATGAGCTGCTGAAATGCAGCGAAGGCGAGCTTTTTGGACCGGGTAATGCGCAACTGCCTGCACCGAATATGCTGATGTTCGACCGAATTACCAATGTTGCAGCTGACGGGGGTGACAACAACAAGGGTGAAATTGAGGCCGAACTGGATATCACCCCCGACCTCTGGTTTTTCGATTGCCATTTCAAAGGTGATCCGGTCATGCCCGGTTGCCTGGGCCTGGATGCGATGTGGCAATTGGTGGGATTCTATCTGGGCTGGAGCGGTCATCCCGGCCGTGGTCGCGCCCTGGGTGTCGGTGAGGTCAAATTCACCGGCCAGGTTCTGCCCACCGCCAAAAAGGTCGTTTACCAAATTGACATCAAACGCATTATTTCGCGTGGTCTGACGCTGGGTATTGCCGATGGCACCATGTCCGTTGATGGCCGTATTATCTATACTGCAAAAAATTTACGTGTGGGCCTGTTCACCTCAACCGAAGACTTTTAGGAGTTAATCATGAAACGCGTTGTTATTACCGGTTACGGTATCGTTTCCTGCCTGGGAAATGATAGACAAACTGTTCTCGAATCACTGCAGCAGGGTCGCTCCGGTAT
>JAQICG010000113.1 GCA_027858635.1 Gammaproteobacteria bacterium
TAACTCGGCGGCTCTGGTGCTTGAACAGGTGGAGCAGCTCAAGCAGTTATAGTTTTTTTATTAATAGTACCCCAGAACGAACAAAGCCCGGTCAAACGACCGGGCTTTGTTCTTCATCAAGTTGACTGAGGTTTAATTAAACCGCAACAACGTTCTCTGCTTGAGGACCTTTCTGACCCTGTGTCACAGTGAATTCAACTTTCTGACCTTCAACCAGAGTTTAAAAGCCTTCAGATTGAATAGCGCTGAAGTGAACAAACACGTCAGGGCCGCTTTCCTGCTCAATAAAACCAAAGCCTTTTGAATCGTTAAAGAACTTGACGGTTCCTGTTGTAGTAGACATATGTATTACCTATAAAAAAATATTATTAATGCCCCGTTAGGGGCGGGTTTTTGCTCTGAAATGGTATGACTTATGAATATCAGGAAGAGACTACTTAGGAACGTCTTATTACTAAACATAAATACTGCCTATATATTTCAGGCTGCTCATATTCTACATGCCTTATTTAGTAAGTCAATGCCTTTATTTTTCAGATTTACCCTCTCGATGCTTTTTTACGCTCGTGTTCTTTCAAAAACTTTTTGCGAATACGAATGCTCGATGGCGTGACTTCGACCAGCTCGTCGTCATCGATAAATTCCAGCGCCTGCTCCAGCGAATAACAGATGTGCGGAGACAGACTCAGGCTTTCGTCAGTACCGGAAGCACGAACATTGGTCAGTGGCTTGGGCTTGATGGGATTAACCACCAGATCGTTATCCCGGGAATGGATCCCTATGATCATGCCTTCATAGACCTCATCACCATTACCGACCAGCAACTTACCGCGCTCCTGCAAAGGACACAGCGAATAGGCCACAGCCTTACCCTGAGAATTAGCGATCATTACGCCATTAGCGCGCTGACCGATGCCTTTCTTGATGTATTCGCCGTAATGATCAAAAACACTGTAGAGCAGACCTGTTCCGGAGGTCATGGTCAAAAATTCGGTTCTGAAGCCAATCAAACCGCGCGCTGGAATAACGTAATCCAGACGCACACGGCCAACACCGTCAGAAGTCATATTTTTAAGCTCACCCTTACGCTCGCCCAGTGCCTGCATCACCGAGCCCTGGCTCTCCTCTTCAATATCGACTGTGAGCTGCTCATAGGGCTCGGTTTTAACACCGTCCTCTTCCAGCACAATCACTTCAGGACGACCCACGGCCATCTCGAAATTTTCCCGACGCATGGTTTCGATCAGCACCGACAGATGCAGTTCACCACGGCCGGAGACCTTGTATTTATCACCGTCAACCTGCTCAACGCGCAATGCGACGTTGTGCTTCAGCTCCTGCTGCAGACGGTCCCAGATATTACGACTGGTGACATACTTGCCTTCCTTACCGGAGAACGGCGATGAGTTCGCCTGAAAGGTCATGCTGATGGTGGGCTTGTCCACGGTTAACGCAGGCAGGGCCTCAACATTATTAGGGTCACAAATGGTATCTGAAATCGACAGCGGATCGATGCCGGTGATGGCAACGATATTGCCGGCATGAGCCTCTTCGACTTCAACGCGTTCCAGACCTTCAAAGCCCAGCACCTGCAACACCTTGGCAGTGCGCGCTACGCCGTCGACACCAACAACCTTTACCGGTGCATTGGGCTTGATCGAACCACGGCGGATACGACCGATGCCGATAATGCCGACATAGCTGTTGTAATCCAGAGTGGAAACCTGCATCTGTAGCGGGCCGTTGGCCTCTACATCCGGCGGTGAAACATTGTCGATAATGGAATGAAACAGCGGATCCATGTTGCCGCTGCGCACTTCGGGCTCCAGACCGGCATAGCCGTTAATCGCGGAGGCATAAACCACCGGGAAGTCCAGCTGCTCATCTGTCGCGCCCAGCTTGTCGAACAGATCAAAGGTCTGATCCAGCGCCCAATCGGGACGGGCGCCGTCACGGTCAATCTTGTTGATAACCACGATCGGACGAAATCCCATGGCAAAGGCCTTCTGGGTCACGAAACGGGTCTGAGGCATGGGACCGTCAACGGCATCCTCCAGCAGCAGCACCGATTCCAACA
Organism: Gammaproteobacteria bacterium; assembly: GCA_027858635.1. Classification (GTDB taxonomy): domain Bacteria; phylum Pseudomonadota; class Gammaproteobacteria; order SZUA-229; family SZUA-229; genus LH-M37. Next base: position 2,078 of record JAQICG010000113.1, read on the forward strand.
TGGAGAGCACACGCTCAACCTCACCACCGAAATCGGCATGGCCCGGTGTATCTACGATATTGATATGGTAACCATTCCAGTCGATCGCCGTATTTTTAGAGGTAATGGTAATACCGCGCTCTTTTTCCTGGTCATTGGAGTCCATGACGCGTTCGGTTGGCGCTTTGCGCATGTACAATGTGCCAGATTGCTGCAGTAGTTGGTCAACCAAAGTGGTCTTGCCGTGGTCTACATGGGCAATAATGGCGATGTTACGTATTTTTTCGCTCACAAATTCTCTCGATTCAGTATAAATAAAGGCGCGTATTATAGTACTTTTAGCACTATAAAGCAGAACAATTCAGAGGTAGTTTAGCGATTAAAGTTCAGAAACTAGTCAGCAATCTGCTCACGAGTCATTTTTGCTGCCTCATGATCGCCAATTTGTTCATAGAGAGCGGCTAACTCGTTCAACACGCGGGCATGGGTTTTATCAATCTGCAGCGCCTGCTGACAAAAAGCGATGGCAGCCTGATCATCACCTTTTTTCTGCTCCACGCGGGCCAGACCCAGATAGGCGTAAATATCCGCACCTACTTTCAGGCAGGCTTCATAGCTGGCCACCGCATCGTCAAGACGATTCAGATTGACCTGAGCATCACCCACCCGGCTCCACAATGCCTGATTGCGCGGCTCCTGTTGTAAAATTTTCCCCCACCAGAACACCGCCTGTTCCATGTCCTGATATCCCCGGAAACTGTCACCCATACCGAACAGGGCAAAACAGTTGTCCGGATCGATCTCCAGGGCATTGCGGTAGTTCTCGATGGCTTTATCATATTCCCGACGCCTACGATATAGATTGCCCGTCATGGTCATGACCACCACGTTCTTGCTATTCGCCTTCAGCAGACGCTCGAAACAGGCCAACGCCCGATCATCCTCGTGATCGGCATAATACAGATTACCCAGACCCAGCAGGGCAAAAGGGTCATCACCTGTGATTGCCAGCGCCTCTTCATACATGGAGACAGCCTCTTTGAAAGCACCCAGTTTATGAAAAGCGTCGGCAACGCGCACCATGACGTGGCTATCCTCGGGGTTTATTTCCAGATAACGCAACCAGTAGGGAATCGCCTGCTCCGGATTCTGCAGACCACGCCGGGCGTCACCTGCGCCACGCAGAGCGAAAACATTGTCTTTATCGAGCTTCAGTACGGCGTCATAATATTGGCCCGATTCGGCAAAGCGATTGAGTTTGCGATAAACATCTCCCAGGCCCGAAAGCACATCGAGGTTATTCTGATCCGCTTCGTGGGCCTTGAGATAGACCTCTCGGGCCTCTTCATATTGCCCGCTACGGAAAAGGCGGCTGCCCTTCTTGGAG
>JAQICG010000315.1 GCA_027858635.1 Gammaproteobacteria bacterium
TCTAGAAGTTGCATCTACCGCCCCAACCTGAACACTCATTCCGGTTTGAGTGGAACACTTTTTGCTATTTTTCAGAATAGGCGCTCAACATGTTCGAATGGCATTGGGTCTGCCACCTCTAGTCCTGCCTTTACCCATTTTTTGAAGTAGCACGAAAATAAGAAAATCAGGCGCATAACACATTAATAAAATAGATTTTTTTGAGTGGCTGCACTCTAGTTTTGTTCGGCTTGTTGACAGCGAACTCCTTATGGGTGATCTCATTGATCTTTTGTAAAAAATTCTAAAATAAATTTTTAGATGCTTTATGACAGCTTATAGCTATCAATAATTTGTTGCATTAATTTGAAATGCTGTGCACCAAAGAAGTGCTTATAAGCACCATCTTTTATCTCATAACATAATTTCCAATAAAAATAACATAATAATAACAATAGGTTATAGTAATATTCAGGCTCTGGCATGGCTATTGCATTTTATGTGGTTAAGCGTATGGAAATGGTTCTTAAATGAATCATCCGTATTAGTAAATAATTTTAGAGATAACATTTTTAATATCTCTTTAAATATCAAAGTTAAATTTGCAAAGGAATTTATTATGACTCGCAATGAAGTTACCGAACTGATCATTTTGAAAAAAATGGTTAAACAACTTTCCTGGCCACAACTCGCAGAAGCCATAGGGATGAGTAAAGAATGGACAACTGCGGCACTACTGGGACAGATGACGCTGACAGCAGATCAGGCCACTACGATCGGGGCACTGCTGGATCTTCCAGCAGATGCAATTTCACAACTACAAGTGGTTCCTTATAAGGGGTCGCTTTCAACGACGGTACCAACTGATCCATTAATTTATCGTTTTTATGAATTAGTAAATGTATATGGTACGACCTTTAAAGCACTAATTCATGAAGAATTTGGTGATGGGATTATGAGTGCGATAGATTTTAATATGGATCTTAAGCGTGAATCTGATCCTAATGGCGATCGAGTAAATATTGTTATGAGTGGAAAGTTTCTCCCATACAAAAGTTACTAAGGTAGTTATATTTTCAAAAGAATAAGTATGTATATGTAGTATGAGCATAGTAATTGTGCTGCTGCAAAGAAGTTAAATAGTGAACACTAATCAATTAGTGCGACACAACATTAAGGTATAACAGGAGAAAAATAATGTCCTACTTAGAGCCCACCGAGTTTGTCACAAAAATGGTAGACGCGGGTGAATCAAAAATCTATATGTCAGCAAGAGATACGTTAATTCGAGCTTTTATGGCAGGTGCCATATTGGGTCTCGCAGCAATATTTGCCATAACCGTCGCAGTTAAAACGGGATCACCATTAACTGGTGCAATCCTTTTCCCTGTTGGTTTTATTATGTTGTATTTAATGAAGTTTGATCTGCTTACAGGCGTATTTACGTTAGTACCGCTTGCTCTTCTTGATAAAAGACCAGGCGTCACAGTTGGCCAGGTACTTCGGAACTGGGGACTTGTCTTTATCGGTAACTTCGCTGGCGCGCTAACCGTTGCCTTCATGATGTCGTTTATCCTCACCTATGGTTATAGCACTGATGGTGGAGCGCTTGCGGCAAAGGTGGGAAGTATTGGCGAGTCTAGAACCCTGGGATATAAATCCCATGGCATGGACGGCTGGTTTACGATTTTCATTCGTGGCATGCTATGTAACTGGATGGTTTCAATGGGTGTTGTCGGTGCCATGATCTCTACATCTGCAAGTGGTAAGATTATGGCAATGTGGATGCCAGTTATGCTCTTCTTCTTTATGGGCTTTGAACACTCAATCGTTAATATGTTTTTATTCCCATTCTCTATGATTATGGGTGGTGGCTTTACAATCGGTGATTATCTTCTATGGAATGAGATTCCAACCGTTTTGGGTAACCTTGTAGGTGGCTTACTATTCGTTGCTCTGCCACTGTATTATACTCACGTAAGAACAAGTCCAAATCGTAAAATTTAATATAAAATATAATATGGATATTTAAAAACACGGCTCTAATAGAGCCGTGTTTTTATTTATGATAATAAATGCCAAATCAATTAAAAGTATCTGTCGGGCAACATTCTGATAAAGGCCGCAAGGAAATAAATCAGGATTTTCACGGTGTTTATATACCGCAAGAACCGTTATTGTCTTTAAAAGGTGTGGTCATAGCACTAGCTGACGGTATTAGTAGTAGCGATGTTAGTCAAATTGCCAGTGAAGTAGCGGTAACAGGATTTTTAGCCGATTATTTTTGCACCTCAGAAGCATGGTCGGTAAAGAAATCAGCACAACGTGTTTTGATGGCTACCAACACATGGTTGCATTCACAATCTCAACAAAGCCAGCATCGTTACAATAAAGATCGCGGTTATGTCTGCACTTTTAGTGCCATGGTGATCAAGTCGAATACTGCGCATATTTTTCATGCCGGTGATGCGCGTATCTATCGTTTACAAAACCATTCTCTAGAGCAATTAACCGAAGATCACCGATTATGGATCTCGCAGGAAAAAAGTTATCTGAGTCGTGCGTTGGGAATCAACCCATCACTTGAGATTGATTATTTGTCACTGCAAGTTGAGCAAGGCGATATTTTTATACTTGTAACCGACGGTACGTATGAATATACCAATGCGGCATTCATTGTTGATGCGATTTATGCGAATAAAAATGATCTTGATGATGCTGCAAAAAGCATTGTCAATGAAGCATACAAACAAGGCAGTGGAGACAACCTGTCTATTCAGATTGTCCGGGTTGATGAATTGCCTAATCATGATACGAATGAAATTATTCAGCACATTACCGAGCTACCATTTCCGCCCATGCTTGAGGCCAGGATGGAATTCGATGGCTACAAAATCATCCGTGAAGTACATGCCAGCAGCAGAAGTCATGTTTATCTCGCTGTGGACAGTGAAGAAAATACGCAAGTAATCCTGAAAACACCATCAGTTGATAAAAGAAATGATCAGGCTTATATGGATAGATTCTTGATGGAGGAATGGATCGCACGTCGTATCGATAGTCCTTATGTTTTAAAGCCATGCTCGCTCACGCGTAAACGCAACTACCTCTATATAGTGGTTGAATTTATAGAGGGCCAGACACTGAACCAGTGGATGATCGATAACCCAAATCCGAGTCTGGAAAACGTTCGCAACGTTGTGGAGCAGATTGCCAAAGGTTTGCGTGCTTTTCATCGTTTGGAAATGTTGCATCAGGATCTACAGCCAAACAATATCATGATTGAGGCAACAGGTATGGTTAAAATTATTGATTTTGGTTCAACAAGAGTTGCTGGCCTTGCCGAATTAACATCGCCCATTGAGCAAAATACAATGCTCGGAACGGCAGCATATACTGCACCCGAATATTTTCTTGGTGAAGGTGGTACTACACGATCTGATTTATTTTCTCTTGCGGTGATTACTTATCAAATGTTGTCCGGCAAGTTGCCCTATGGTGCACAAGTCGCAAAATGCAGAACAAAGGCCGCGCAAAATAAATTACATTATAATTCTATACTGGATGAGAAACGAGAAATTCCGGTTTGGATTGATGATGTACTCAAAAAGGCATTGCATCCTAAACCATGCAAACGTTATGAAGAGTTAACCGAGTTTGTTTATGATCTTCGTCATCCAAACGAAGAATTTCTTAATAAGACACGTCCACCACTAATGGATCGTAACCCGATTATTTTCTGGAAAAGTGTATCTTTTATCTTGAGCATTATCGTAATTATATTATTGAGCCGATGATTGTTTCGCTATGCGAACAGTTGGGCTCCAGATCGATGCTGTAGTTAGATTCCGATTTGTCCTTGAATTTCATGAGAATACTCTTTAAGCAGATTGAAAATATCATCAGATTGGTATTCATCGAGCAGCGACAAGGCGTAGCAACATGTGATATAGCACAAGGAAAACACCATAATTGAATACAGCCGCCACTCCCATGCACATGCTCACTTGCAATGAAACTACTCACTGCTCATTTTCATGCTTTATTGATTTTTATGCGTCTGCTTTACACCATAAAGCAGTGAGCACGAGAAGATAAATAAACAGAAGCAGCCTGAATTATGCGCTGAAAGACATTCTATTTTTAGCGTTCCATTCGCAGTAATACGCAATCAACGAATCAGTTTGGTGCAATCTGAGTAATAACATTTACTCCGGCTGCACATATTTGCGCTGGGAAACAATTTCACTATTGCAGAGCGCATCAATATGGCGCAAATACCAAAGTGAGTCGGCGCTATGCACCAATAGCGCGCGAACATGCACGCTTATGGATGCACTTCGGTCGTTTCTTTAGAACGCTTAGTTTAGTAAAACAGTGTCCGAATCAGGGACTTATAAAATTAAATATCTATTGGCACAGATAGTGCAATGTAACCGAAACGGATCACTGGAAGGGTGTTCTGAATGTTTACTATGAATTTGTGGCAGACAGCGCAATTTGAGTGACGGACTTGAATAAGCGGATGTTGTTTTATTTCAGGAGATAAAAATGAATTTGATCAGAGAGAAACAGATGAATAACAAATATTTTTTCGGCCGGATACGAAATTCGCTAGCTATGGCCGCCCTGATGAGCGCGTCACTGTTGACGCTTAACGTAGCGCCGGCGTTCGCAGAAGTTGGTGCAGCAGAAAAGGAGGCGCTGAAGTTTGGTTTTATAAAACTGACCGACATGGCACCCCTCGCGATTGCTTACGAAAAAGGTTTTTTTGAAGATGAAGGTCTGTACGTCACGCTCGAGTCGCAGGCGAACTGGAAGGTGCTACTGGACCGTGTGATTGATGGCGAACTGGACGGGGCGCATATGTTGGCGGGTCAGCCGCTGGGCGCGACCATCGGTTATGGCACCGAGGCGCATATCATCACTGCTTTTAGCATGGATCTCAACGGCAACGCGGTGACCGTATCGAATTCAGTCTGGGATGAAATGAAAAAACACGTGCCGCATGAAGCAGGCAAACCGGTGCATCCGATTATTGCTAAGTCATTGAAACCAGTGGTCGATAAATATAAGGCAGACGGTAAACCGTTCAAGATGGGCATGGTGTTTCCGGTATCAACACATAACTATGAACTGCGTTACTGGCTAGCGGCCGGCGATATACATCCCGGCTTCTATGCGCCGCATAAGGGTGATACCAGTGGCCAGCTTAAAGCGGAGGCGCTGTTATCGGTGACGCCACCACCACAGATGCCTTCGACTATGGAAGCGGGAACCATCAACGGTTATTGCGTTGGCGAGCCCTGGAACCAGCAAGCGATTTTTAAGGGCATCGGTGTGCCGGTAATCACCGATTATGAAATCTGGAAAAATAATCCGGAGAAGGTTTTTGGTGTCAGTAAAGAATGGGCTGATGAGAATCCGAATACGCACATCCGTGTGGTCAAGGCGATGATTCGCGCCGCGCAATGGCTGGATGCCGATAACAACGCCAATCGTCCGGAAGCGGTAAAAATTCTCGCACGGTCAAATTATGTCGGCGCTGATTACAACGTCATCGCCAACTCAATGACTGGCACTTTTGAATATGAAAAAGGTGACAAACGCGCCGCGCCGGATTTCAACGTCTTCTTCCGCTACAACGCCACCTATCCGTACTATTCGGATGCGATCTGGTACCTGACGCAGATGCGTCGCTGGGGACAGATTTCAGAGCACAAGCCGGATAGCTGGTACACGCAGATGGCGAAAAAAGTCTATCGCCCGGACATTTATGCGCTGGCTGCGAAAGAGTTGATTGCTGAAGGCAAAGTCGCGGCCGCCGATTTTCCCGATCTGGAAAATGAGACCGGCTTTCGTCAACCGCAAACAGGATTCATCGACAACATTACTTATGACGGCAGAAAGCCCAATGAATACCTGAACAAATTCAGTATAGGTCTGAAAGGTAAGGAGCAGCTCTAGGAGGCTGGATCAGAAGTGTTGACTGGACAATGGTCAACATTTAAGTCGCGATATAAAACCATGAGCTTATAAGTTATGAAGACGATAAACAGCAGGATGAGAACGATGATGTCATCGTTACTGAACTACCCTCACAGCCATTGGCTGAGGCACCTGAAACAGTGGACGCAGAGTGTGAGCGTTCCGCTGCTGGCGGTGGCGGTGTTCATGATTATGTGGGACGTCAGCGCCTCGCAGATTCAGACTTCGCTGGGGCAGTTGCCGGGGCCGGCGCATGTATGGCAGCAGTCAGTAACGCTGTATGACGAGCATAAGCAGGAGCGTAACAAGGAAACGGCATTTTATCAGCGACAGGAAGATAGAAATGCGAAAAAACTGGAGGAAAATCCCGAGGCTGAAACAAGGCTGCACGGTTATACCGGAAAGCCGACTTTTTTCGACCAGATCATCACCAGCATTATTACCGTCACCACCGGCTTTATCATTGCGTCTTTGATTGCGATTCCGATCGGCATACTCTGTGGTTTAAATACCACGATATACAGCGCGTTGAATCCGTTGATCCAGACATTCAAACCGATATCGCCGCTGGCGTGGCTGCCTATTGTAACCATCATTGTCAGTGCCGTGTATGTCACCGATGACCCGGCATTTTCAAAATCATTTTTAACCTCGGCGATTACCGTGATGCTGTGTTGCATGTGGCCGACCATTATTAACACCACCGTCGGCGTGTCAGCGGTCGATAAGGACCTGCTAAATGTCAGCAGGGTGTTGCGCCTGAACTGGGTTACGCATGTTTTTAAAATCGTGCTACCGGCAGCGGTGCCGATGATGTTTGCCGGCCTGAGGGTTTCATTCGGTATTGGCTGGATGGTGCTGATCGCGGCGGAAATGCTCGCGCAGAATCCCGGTCTTGGAAAATTCATCTGGGATGAATTTCAGAACGGTAGTTCCGACTCGCTGGCGCGCATCATGGTCGCGGTGCTGGTGATTGGTCTGATTGGTTTCATGCTGGATCGGGTCATGTTGCTGTTGCAGCGACGCGTGTCGTGGGACAAGACGGCACTTTTGCGTTAAGCGAAATCACGTAACATTGAATTCAGGAGAAAAAATAATGCGTAAAGAACATCTTGTAATCAGTCAGGTCTCGATTGAGTTCCCGACTCCGAACGGGCCTTATAAGGCACTGGATAATGTCGACCTGGTCATCGATAAAGGTGAGTTTGTTTCACTGATCGGGCATTCGGGTTGCGGCAAATCCACCGTCATGAACATCGTCGCGGGCCTGAACCATGCCACCACCGGCGGCGTGATTCTGGACAACAGGGAAGTCAATGAACCCGGCCCGGACCGTGCAGTGGTTTTTCAGAATCATTCCCTGCTGCCATGGTTGACCGCTTATGAAAATATTGAGCTGGCGGTGCGGCAGGTATTCAAGGGCAGAAAATCACGCGCTGAAATGAAGCAGTGGATCGAACACAATTTGCAGCTGGTGCACATGGAACACGCCATGCATAAACGCCCCAGTGAAATATCCGGTGGCATGAAGCAGCGCGTGGGTATTGCGCGCGCACTGGCGATGGAACCGAGAGTGTTGCTGATGGATGAGCCGTTCGGTGCGCTCGATGCGCTTACCCGCGCGCACATGCAGGACTCACTAATCGAAATTCAGGCGAGTCTCAACAACACCGTGATCATGATCACGCATGATGTTGACGAAGCTGTTTTGCTCTCGGATCGAATTGTCATGATGACCAACGGCCCGGCCGCGACCATCGGTGAAATTCTT
>JAQICG010000226.1 GCA_027858635.1 Gammaproteobacteria bacterium
GGACCGCGCCTTGCCTTGGTGCTTTTGCGGGGCTCTGATGCACGACTTATGGGTAATGGGCAGACTTAGGTGGCTGTCGGATTCAAGCTTCAATCCCCCTAAACCCGACAGCCTCCTGGCTTCTGGAATTTTTGACCGATGAGAACTCTCAACAAAAAAATCAAACGCCTGCTTGATGGCATTGAAAGTGAAGTTCGCTACACGCAAAATTATATCGGCAAAAGCAAGCTGGATGACAGAGTGATGCAGGCGATGGCGACGGTGCCGAGAGAAAAGTTTGTGCCGAAGTATCTGCGTATTAGTGCTTATGACGATGGCCCCTTACCGATAGGCCATGGCCAGACCATTTCACAGCCCTATATGGTTGCGCTGATGACTGACTTGCTGGACCTGAAACCCGAATATCACGTTCTGGAGATCGGCACCGGCTCGGGTTATCAAACGGCAATACTGGCGCAACTCTGTGCAAAAGTGTTCAGCGTGGAACGCATCGTCGAACTCAGCGCACAGGCTGTCGAGCGGTTTTCAAAGCTGGGTTATAACAATATTGAAACCCATATCGGTGATGGTTGTAAGGGCTGGCCGGAACATGCGCCCTACGATGGCATTATTGTGACGGCGGCGGCCACACATATCCCGCAACTCTTGCTTGATCAGCTCAAACCGGGCGGCAATCTAGTCATACCTGTGGGGGTCTCTCCCCTCAGCCAGTCACTCGCCCTGGTAAAAAAAGATTTGCACGGAGAAATCGAGATTAAAAATATTCTTGATGTTACTTTTGTGCCACTGATACGTGGTGAAGAATATGAGAATTATTCGCTGCACTAGCGAATTGATGAGGTACGAAGCACTGCTGTCAGAATTTTTCAGGAGCACAGGATCAGCGTGAACAGTCGGCGTATAACAAATGCGGTAATGGCGGTGGTCGGGTTTATGCTTTCGCCGCTGTCGTGGTGGAACGATCTAGTCATTAATGTGCCGCTGGCCTATCTGTTTTCATGGCCGTTTGCAGCCATTGATGAGCGGTTGTTTGTGCCCGGTTTTATTCTGGGTTACTGGCTGACCAATTTACTGGGGTTCATCATGCTCCATCTGGGCAGTGTCGGGTTTTTAAAAAAACAGCGTGATAAATATGATTTTAAATCCAGTTTTATAGTGTCATTAATCTATACCGCTGTCATTCTTGCCATAGTGATGCTGGGCTGGATTGAAGCGCCCACCAGCTATTTAAATCATTCCTCGTGAGACGCTAATAATGTCGAAAATAAACCTGTCGTTAACTCCTTTACCCTATGGTGAAGCGCCGCTCGAAATTGTCGAGCGTAAAGGCCTGGGTCATCCGGATACAATCTGCGATGCCCTGGCTGAAGCATTGAGCCGTACACTGTGTCACTTCTATTTGAAAAATTTCGGGCTTATCCTGCATCACAATGTCGACAAGGTGCTGCTGCGCGGCGGCTCATCACAAGCGGCATTCAATGGCGGCGAGGTGCTGGCGCCGATTGAAATCTATATGGCGGGGCGCGCTACTACTGAATACAAAGGCGTTAAAGTGCCACTGGACGAACTGGTCGAAAGCAGCTGTCGCGACTGGCTGGATACACACATCAGCGCTCTGGATGCGGCGCTGCAAGTGAAAATTTACAACCTGATCAGGCCGGGTTCGAGTGATCTGGTCGAGCTGTATTTGCGTCAGCAGAAGACCGGCATTGCACTGGCGAATGACACCTCCTGCGGCGTGGGTTATGCGCCTCTGAGCGAGCTGGAGCAGGTCGTACTGGGCGTTGAGCAGGCGCTGAATTCAGAGGCGATAAAAGCGCAGCACCCGGAAATTGGCGCTGACATCAAAGTCATGGGCGTCCGGCGCAATGATCGTCTGGAGTTAACCGTTGCCTGCGCCTATATCGACCGATACATTCAGGACATCGTTGATTATCAGGTGAAAAAATCACAGTTGAGCCGGCTGGTTGAAAGCATCGCCGCCAGGCATACCGATAAAGATGTGGCGGTGGTGATTAACAGCGCCGATGATATTGAAAAACACAGCGTCTATATAACCGTGACCGGTACCTCGGCGGAAGCGGGTGACGACGGTGAAGTCGGGCGCGGCAATCGGGTGAACGGCCTGATCACTCCCTATCGGCCCATGAATATGGAGGCCGCTGCGGGCAAGAACCCGGTGACTCACGTCGGCAAGCTGTACAACATTCTGGCCTCAACCATCGCCGGTGAAGTCGTCGCCCAGGTCCCCGCGGTGGAAGAGTGTTACTGCTATCTGGTCAGCCGCATCGGCAGCCCGGTCAGCAAACCCAAAGTGGTCGACCTGAAATTGCACCTGCATGCAGGGGCGACCCTGGAGAGCATACAGGCGCAGGTTGAAGTCATTGTCAGCGATAAGCTGGCAGACATACATACAGGCTATCCAGCAAGAGGTGGTTGCAGGGTTGCGGGTGTATTAGCGCACAAAGCAGGTGAGCGCTTGCACACAGGCGGAATAATTGCCGTTTTATGATGGATAGATCGTGCGCAGCCAGCGGATCAGCAACCTCTGAGCCGGGTCTCTGGTATGATAAGGCTGTTTATGGCAGCGGTAGCAAGAAATTATGATGACGATGTGTTCAAGAAATAAGTCCATGTGTAAAAAGAGCTTTATACTGCTGGCAACCGGGCTGATGGTCAGCGCCATGAGTCCGCTACTGGCGGGTTGTGATGACGAGGCCGCACCGCGTGTTAACTGGACAGGCTGTGATAAAAGCGGGCAGGATTTTAGCGGCAAAGATTTGAGCGGTGCAGTGCTGAGTCGTGCCGATTTGCAGGGGGCGAATTTTTCCGCTGCACGTTTACCGCATGCGGATCTGAATTTTTCCAATATCAGTGGTGCTAACTTTGACAAGGCGCGTATGCAAAATAGTCGGCAGGAGAGCGCAACCGCCGATAAGGCCTCATTTAAAGCCGCGATTATGGATGATGCCAGCTTTAGTCGCTCAAAAATGAATCAGGCTAACTTTGAGCAGGCGCGACTGAACAATGCCAAATTTTATGAAACAAAATTGACCGCAGCCAATTTCTCGGGAGCGCAGTTGCAGTCTTCCAGCTTTGAGCGGGCCACGCTTGAAGGTGCCATTTTTGACGGCGCGAATCTTACACAGGCCAACATGAAATCAGCCGTGATGGAATCAGCGAGCCTGAAACAGGCCGATCTGAACGGAGCGGTGCTCGACCAGACGGATTTAAGATATGTTGATTTCACCGGCTCCGATTTAAGCAAAGCGTCATTGCGTGATGCCATCATCGATGGCGCTATTTTTGAAGATGCCCGGCTAGGCAGAACTATCTGGGTCGATTTCAAACGCTGCCGTTCCAGTTCGGTCGGAGCATGCCAGTAATGTGTATTCTCTTAATAAGATCAATTTAACGGTTCAAACATAGCAGGACTAATCATGAACGCACAAAGCTTTCTTGATTTAATGGCCGCTACCGCCAACCAGCTGAACCTGGATGAACATGATTTCGAAACAGGTACTAACAAGGCGTATGGAAAGGATACACTTCAATCAAGACCGTCAGCAGCAGGGATGCTGCTGCCGAGCGTACACGGATGTATTCTCAGCGCGTCTTGATTGAAGGGTATCCTTTCCATGTGACTCAATAGCACCTCAGTTTTCGATACATGGTGTTTGTTGTGTTCTGTCACTGTTACACACCCCGCCTACCTCCGCACTCTTCACCGTCTTTACAAATTACATGACCCTACGCCTGCAATGAAAAACGTAAAGCTTAACTTTAAATACACCCGCTTCATCGTGTTGCTCTGGCCTGCTCGTAGTAAGGCATCATCTGCTCGGCGAGTTCGCTCAGGGTCTCCTGACGATTGGCTGGGCTGGGGTGGGTGCTGAGAAACTCGGGAGGACTGCCGCCGCCGACCAGCCCCATTTTCTGCCAGAGACTGACTGCCGTGCGCGGATCATAGCCGGCCTTCGCGGCCAGTTCGATGCCGATGCGATCGGCTTCTGTTTCGGAGGTGCGACTGTTGGGCAACTGAATCGCCAGCGTGGCCGCCGCTGCTCCCAGCGCCGTGGCCTGTTCGGGCTTGTCACTAACGACACTGAGCACACCCAGCCCAAAAGTAGTCACCATGGCCACCGACATCCGTTCGGCGGTGTGGTTGGCCAGAGCGTGGGATATTTCATGCCCCATAACCTGGGCCAGTTCATCGTCGGTGATGTTGAGCTTCTGTATCAGGCCGGTATAAACCGCCATCTTGCCGCCGGCCATGCACCAGGCATTGACCTGCTCCGGCTCGTCGATCACCTTCACCTCCCACTCCCAGTCGCGCGTCTCCGAACGCATAATGCCGGCCTGCTCGACCAGATGATCGGTGATGGTCTGCACCCGCCGTGTTACAGCCGTGTCGGTCACCAGTTTGCCCTCCTCACTGAGACCGGAAACGGTGTCGACATAGGCCTTGCGGGAATATTCAATCGCCTCGTCTTCGGACACCAGCATCAGCTGCTTGCGCCCGGTCGGGCTGGTCGCGCACGCGGCCAGAGAGAGTGTCAGTAGTGCAATTATTACGTAACGACAGGGGTGCTGGAGCATGGTGTGAGACCGTTTAAGTTGAACCTGAATCCGTGGCTTAATCGCGGCTCCAGGTTGAAGATAAATTCAAACAGGGCCGTTTTCATCGCATTTACTGACATCACCCGTCAGCTTGAACTGGGCGCCGGCTTTAGCATCATTGCCGCCGATCCACTGGCTTCTTATTTGTCGGCGCTCGCCCCCGGTGTTGAACTGGTTTATCGCCCCGCGAACATGCCTCGCCTAATACTTTTCGCCAATGGCTATTACGCGCCTCACGCGTTAACCTTTTCTCAGGGTGAAAGTATCGCCATGTACTCGGTCAATGCCGATTACAGGCTCTTTACTTATAGCTATGTTCGGCTCGGCTACCGGCGCATAAAAATGGTGCTCGAAAATGGCCTCGTCACCGATTTTACTCGTGGCGTTTATCTGGGGCTGGTATGGAAATTTTGAGGCTGTGACGACTGAAATATTCAAAATTCAAATATTCATATATAAATAGATTAAGATCCAGCGCAGTGAATCGATTAGCGGGTGACGGCGATACATCGGCAGTGGTAACCAGCCATACCCGTTTTATAAACTCAGGTGAGTCGTTATGACAACTGATCAAATTATGATCATCTCGGTACTGCTGGTCACCATGGTGCTGTTCCTCTGGGGTCGCTGGCGCCATGACATGGTCGCCATGGCGGCTCTGCTGGCCTGCGTGTTTCTGGGGCTGGTGCCTGGCGGTGAGGCTTTTTCGGGCTTCGGCCATCCGGCGGTGATCACGGTAGCCTGTGTGCTGGTGCTGGGCTATGGCTTGCAGCTTTCCGGGGCGGTGGATGTGTTGGCGCAGCGCTTCCTGCCCGCCTCAGCCGGACCGACCCTGAGCATTCTGGCGCTCATTGCACTGGCGGCGCTGCTCTCGGCCTTTATGAATAACGTCGGCGCACTGGCGCTGCTCATGCCCGTGGCCATTCAGATGGCCGGCAAGCACGATCTGCCTGCGGGCAAGGTGCTGATGCCTCTGGCTTTCGGCTCGATACTGGGCGGCATGACCACGCTGATCGGGACACCGCCCAATCTGATTGTTTCCGGTTATCGCGAAACCACCGGCATGGGTAGCTTCGCTATGTTCGATTTTGCGCCGGTGGGTGCCTCGGTGGCGTTTCTGGGCATCGCCTTTGTCGGCCTGATCGGCTGGCGAATTGTGCCGACGCGCAAACAGGCGGACACGGGCGGCTTTGATTCCGGCGCCTACCTGAGTGAAGTACGGATCGTCGAAGGCAGCAAGGCCGCTGACAAGACGCTCAGTGAAGTCGAGCAGCTGCTGGACGAGGCGGATGCTCAGATCGTCAGCATGATTCGCCACGATGTTCGCATTTCCGCACCCAATTCCAGACGGGTGCTGCGCGACGGCGATATTCTGGTGATCGAAGTCGACCCCGAGTCGCTATCCACGGCACTCTCCAGTCTGGGCCTTGAGTTTGAAGAGGATGTTCCCGCTGACGAAACTGAAGAGCAGGACGAGGAAAAATCCGACACACCGAAATCGAAGATCAAAGCCGCCGTCGCGGACAAGGCCGCCCCCGATAACGAGGCGGATGAAGCAAAGGAGAAGGAAGAGAAAAAATCCAAAGGCGATGAAGCCGTCATTCAGGAGCTGGTGGTTTTGCCGAATTCATCGCTGCTGCACCGCTCTGCCACCGACATTGATCTACGCTCACGCCACGGTATCAACCTGCTGGCCATCTCGCGTCAGGGTCGTCGTTCCATCAAACGTCTGCGCTCCACCCCCATTCAGGCGGGTGACGTTTTGCTGATGCAGGGCATGCCCGAAGCCATTTCAGGATTCGCCTCCCAGTTTGACTGTCTGCCACTGGCGAGTCGTGAGTTCAGTATTCCTAAAAAGGGTCAGGCACTTACCGCCACGCTAGTGATGGCCGCCGCCGTTGCGGCCACGGTTTTTGGCGTGTTACCCACTGCGGTCGCTTTTGCCGCCGGGGCACTCGCCTATGCCCTGCTGGGCATTGTGCCGGTGCGCTCCATCTACACTTCAATAGACTGGCCGGTGGTGGTGCTACTGGCGGCGATGCTACCCATTGCCGATGCCATGGCTTCGACCGGCGCTGCTGACCTACTTGCCCAACTCATGCTGGAAGACGTGGCCCAGGGACATGCCATCGCCGGACTGGCGCTGATGCTGGTACTGACCATGTTCCTCTCCGATTTGATGAACAACGCAGCGACCGCCGCCGTGATGTGCCCGATCGGCATCAGCACTGCGCTTCAGCTCGGGGTCAATGCCGATGCTTTTCTGATGGCCATCGCGGTGGGTGCTTCCTGCGCCTTCCTCACGCCCATCGGCCACCAAAACAACACCCTGATTCTCGGACCGGGGGGCTTTCGCTTCAGCGATTACTGGCGTCTGGGCATCATGCTGGAAGTCATCGTGGTTGTGGTCGGCATTCCCATGCTGCTCTGGGCATGGCCGCTCTGATACGCTGTGGACCAAATCGTCAGGAGAGATTTGGCGCGTTAGCCTCGCAGGGGTGAACCATATGGATGTGGTGAGCAATCAAGAGCTTGTGCCAGGCGCCGCGGTTAAGCCACGGATCAGGTGTTACAGTTTTTCCTATCTGCTCTAGAATGGTTTACTATTGATCAGCAAATTCATTACTCAACAGGAGCACACCATGTCAAACGAAGGCTACCACGAACCCATTGAAGAGCTTACCGACGCAACCCGGGATATGCATCGCGCCATCACTTCGCTGATGGAAGAACTGGAAGCGGCAGACTGGTATAACCAGCGCGTCGCGGCCTGCAAGGATGATGAGCTGAGAGACATCCTGGCGCACAACCGCGACGAGGAAAAAGAACACGCCGCCATGCTGATGGAATGGATACGCCGTCAGGACCCGATGATGGACAAGCACCTGAAAGATTACCTCTTTACCGACAAGCCCATTGCGCATAAATAATAATCGCTTTTTACCGCGGAGACGAACCCCCTCTCGTTGCCGCGCGGTCGCGTGACAACGAGAGGGTTTCAGATTAAATAGACCTGAATCCCTAGCTTAACCGCGGATTCAGGTCAGAATGCGACTTCAGCCAGAAGCTGAAATCTAATCGCAATTGTCCGGATCGGGCTCTTCACCGTAATTAATAGTAAGTTCCTGACCGGCTTTGATGTTTTTGATGGCATAGAGATCGAAACCATCAAATTCAGCATGGGGCTTTTTGCTGTGGTTGAGATAACGCAGAAGATTGCGGCCATCCCGACCGATCCATTCGTCCTCTTCCTCCTCGATCCAGAGCACATGGCTGCCGTTTTCGACAACTTCCGGGCCATCGTAGGTGCCCATATAATCGCCTTTTTTTATTGCTACCCGGGCATACAGGCCTTTGCCGTGTATGCCCGACTCGTCAACGTAATACAGCACTTCCAGTTCGTCAGATCCCAGCATATCTCTTCCCTATCCGGCTAATTTAGTGCTCACCGCCTTCTGCACCATGCACGTGGCCATGCTCCTTCTCTTCATCGGAGGCCTCTCTAATATCAGCCACTTTCACGTCGAAGTTAAGATCCATACCCGCCAGCGGATGGTTGCCATCGACAACAATCACGTCGTCCTTGATTTCGGACACGGTGACCATCAGTGTGTCGCCGGTAGGGCTTTCCGCATGAAACTGCATGCCGACCTGAATGTCCGCATCCGCTTCAAACATCTCTTTTGGCACTTCCTGAATCTGCTCTTCGCTACGTTCTCCGTAGGCCTCGGCGGCGGGAACTTTTACACTGAGTTCTTCACCGGCCTGCTTGCCGGTAAGCGCGGTTTCTAG